>DATBEY010000230.1:0-18535 GCA_036558765.1 Binatia bacterium
CACCGAGCACCTGTACGATAAGCTCACCGAGAAAATTTCAGTTCGGGATTTTTTTTGGAGTTCCTCTCCTGTTCTCGCTTCTACCGGGTTGCGCGCAGAAAACGGTGAGCGTTCCGGTGCCGTCCTCTGGGCGTGCACAGGGCGTTTACCACGTCGTGAGAGCGGGCGAGAACCTATATCGAATCGGCAAAGCTTACGATGTTTCGGTCGAGGAGCTAGCGCGGGTCAATGGCATTAAAGATCCAAAACGGATACTCAGCGGCCAGCGGTTATTGATACCGGGCGCAAGGCAAACAGTTCCCGTGGAAACGATTGCGCCGGCAGAAATCGCTCAACCCGATCACGGTGCAGTTTCCATCGATCCGTCGGATGAAACGCTGATCTGGCCGATCGCGGGCACAGTCAATTCCGGTTTTGGCGCACGCGGTTCCGGATTTCACGATGGCATCGATATCGGTGCTCCCGAGGGCAGTCCAGTTCGTGCCATCGATAAAGGCGAAGTCATTTACAGCGATCAAATCCGTGGCTATGGCAATATTGTGATCATTCGCCATGGCAGCGGAATGGTTTCGGTTTACGCTCACAACCAGATAAACCTCGTCCGTGCTGGACAAGATGTGGAGCAGGGTGACATCATTGCCAAGGTCGGCAGCACGGGACGAGTGACAGGTCCGCATCTGCACTTTGAAATTCGCAAGCATAATGTGGCGCAAGATCCGATTCGCTATCTGCCGCAATTGTGTTGTCATCGGGCGTCCGATAGTGTCGCGCCGAACGGTTAGGAGTGCGATGAGAGCTCCGACAACGGCTTAGCTTGTCGGCGAAGACGTGCAGGGCGCTCCATGCGTTAGTTTTTAGTTTCCAAATAAGAGAGGATAGGACCGAGATGAATGGCGATATTGCGGCAATCCGGCAGGCGATACGGGATATCCCGAATTTTCCCAAACCGGGAATTACGTTTAAAGACATCACGCCGCTGTTAGCCAATGGCCCGTTGTTTGGAAAAACCATCGACCTTATCGGCAATCGTTACCAGGGAGAAAGGATCGACGTTGTTCTCGGCATTGAATCGCGCGGGTTTATTATCGGTGCGGCATTGGCCTATCAACTCAAGGCGGGGTTCAGCGTCGTGAGGAAACCAGGCAAGTTGCCCTATGAAACCCATAGCGAAAGCTATGAGCTGGAGTATGGTCGCGACAGCTTGGAAATCCATATCGATGCGATTCCACGCAACGCTCGGGTGATCATCGCTGATGATCTGATCGCCACGGGTGGTACTGCGGCGGCCACCGCCGCATTAGTGACCAAGCTCGGCGGGACCGTGGTGGAGTGCGCTTTTGTGATCGAACTCGGGTTTCTAAACGGACGGAAGAAATTACAACCGCATAAAGTTTTTTCATTGCTCCAATACGATTCGGAATAGCTGCAATTCCTCGATATCTCAGTGTTTCAGTTCCTTGACATAACCCGGCAATGCTCGATACAGTGACGAAGGAACGGACAAAAGCCTTCCCTTCCCAAGTCGAGATTTAGTCACTACGATTTGACCTAGCCCATGAAACGAATAGAAGAAATGTCGCTGTGGGAGCGGCTCTACTTCCCAGAGGTGATTCGCGGTCTAACCGTGACCGGATATCGATTCTGGCGGAACCTGGCGATTCACTTTTTACAAATGTTCGGTTTGGCGAAGAACGCCAAGGCTGCCATTACGGTACAATATCCTGAAGAACGGCTACCCTACCCAGATACTTATCGTGGACGCCATCGGCTGACGCTCAAGGAAGACGGGTCGGTCCAGTGCACTGCCTGCTTTCTTTGCGCCACGGCTTGCCCGGCGGAATGTATCTATATCGAAGCGGGTGAGTATCCGGACAATCCGGTTGAAAAATTTCCAATCCGGTACGAGATCGACACACTTCGGTGCATTTACTGCGGTTACTGTGTAGAAGCGTGTCCGTGCGATGCCATCCGTATGGATTCCGGAACCCACCCCGGCAATCTTGGTTTTGGACGAAAGGAATTTGTCGAAACCAAAGAAGTGCTGATGGAGCGCTCGAAAGAACTTGCCGAGAAAGGCAAGGAAGGCCTTTACGAAGAATACGTCAAACCCTACCGACACGTTTAACCTCTAGGCGTGCTCGCGTTACCCGAAGGAGGACTTACCATGTCGAACTCTCAAAACGGCTCGCCGAGCAAAACGATGAGTACGGAGCCGCTGGCCTCGTCTCACAAAATTTATATTGAGAGTCAGCGCCGGCCGGACGTTCGGGTGGCCATGCGGGCGATCCATTTGTCAGGCGCGCAGAATGGCCATAATGGCAACGGCCACGGCGGTGAAAAGCAGGCGCCGCTGACGGTGTATGACACCTCGGGTCCTTATACGGATCCAAACGTTAAGACCGAGATCCGCCGTGGATTGCAAGCGCTGCGTGCCGATTGGATTCACGCGCGGGGCGATGTGGAAGAGCTGTCGGCGCCCAGCTATCAACCGCCGGTGGGGAAGAACGGCCACAGAAACGGTTCTTCGACGGAGCGTTTTCCCGACGAATCACGCCGGCCCATTTTACGCGCCAAACCCGGTTGTAATGTCAGTCAGATGCATTATGCGAGGCAGGGAATAATCACACCGGAAATGGAATATATCGCACTACGGGAGAATATTGGCCGGCAGCAGGCGTTGGAGAACGGCCAGTCGCGAACGCACAACGGCTACAGTTTTGGCGCCGCCCTTCCGAAATTTGTTACGGCTGAATTTGTCCGTGATGAGGTGGCACGCGGTCGGGCGATCATCCCGGCGAATGTCAATCACCCGGAAGCCGAGCCGATGATCATTGGGCGCAACTTTCTCGTCAAGATCAACGCGAATATCGGCAATTCCGCGGTCGCTTCGTCCATCGAGGAAGAAGTCGAAAAGATGATCTGGGCAACGCGCTGGGGCGCTGATACGGTCATGGATTTATCCACCGGCGAGAATATTCATGAAACTCGCGAATGGATCTTGCGCAACTCGCCTGTGCCGATTGGCACCGTGCCGATCTACCAGGCTTTGGAGAAAGTCGATGGTAAGGCGGAGGATCTCACCTGGGAAATTTTCCGAGACACGCTGATCGAGCAAGCCGAACAGGGCGTCTCTTACTTCACAATCCATGCGGGAGTGCTCTTGCGTTACATCCCGCTTACGGCCAAACGCGTGACGGGAATCGTATCGCGGGGCGGCTCGATTTTAGCCAAATGGTGCCTGGCGCATCACGAGGAGAATTTTCTTTACACGCATTTCGAAGAGATCTGCGCAATCATGAAAGCCTACGACGTAGCCTTTTCACTGGGCGACGGGCTGCGTCCCGGCTGTATTGCGGATGCCAATGATGAAGCGCAATTTGGTGAGCTCGAGACCTTGGGCGAATTGACCGAAATCGCCTGGAAGCACGATGTGCAGGTAATGATCGAAGGGCCCGGCCATGTGCCCATGCAGTTGATTCATGAGAACATGACCAAGCAATTGGAAGTTTGCCATGAGGCGCCGTTCTATACGCTCGGGCCACTCACCACCGACATCGCGCCCGGCTATGATCACATCACGAGCGCCATCGGCGCGGCGATGATCGGCTGGTATGGCACCGCCATGCTTTGCTATGTCACGCCGAAAGAACATTTGGGCTTGCCGGACAAGAAGGATGTCAAAGACGGCGTGATCGCTTACAAGATCGCAGCGCATGCGGCGGACTTGGCAAAGGGTCATCCCGGCGCGCAGCTGCGCGATGATGCTTTGAGCCAGGCGCGGTTCGAGTTTCGGTGGGAGGATCAATTCAATTTGAGCCTGGATCCGGACACGGCGCGGGAATTCCACGACGAAACGCTGCCCGCGCAGGGAGCCAAGCTGGCGCATTTCTGCTCGATGTGCGGCCCGCATTTCTGCTCGATGAAGATCACCCAGGATGTGCGCGAGTATGCTGCCCAGAAAGGTCTGGAAGAGCAAGCCGCGCTCGCTGCCGGCATGCAAGAAAAAGCCGAAGAGTTTAAAAAGACCGGCGCAAAAATTTATCAAGAGGTCGGCTCCTCCACTTCTTCAGAGACTACGGCCGCGGCCATACGCGCGGCAGCGAAAGAGTAGCGCTTACCGTTTTATTTCAAAAAATGGCCGGCGTAATGCCGGCCATTTTTTTCAGCCCATCGTGTCCAGATCGACGGCGCTCGGATCGATGAACAAGCGTATCTTGGTTTACGGTTTTGGCCCGTACCGGACGTTTTCGGATAATATCACCGCCCGCGTTCTTGCACGTCTGCCGCGGCAGCCTGGATTGACAAAGCACGTTTTCCCAGTGCGGTTTCATCGCCAACAGTTCGTCGATCTATTGATGCGCTCCAAGCCGGATATTGTCCTAGGTCTCGGGCAAAGCTCGCGACGGCGGATTGAAATCGAAAGTAGGGGGATCAACCATCGAAGGGCCGATAGATCCGCCAAGCGCAGAGCGATCTTTGCGACGGAACCGAAGCAATTGGCCACGACGTTCAAAGTCAAAGCAGGTCGATGGGCAAGGATTTCAAGAAACGCAGGCGACTACGTCTGCAATTATTCGATCTATGTTCTCCTACGTGAAATCAAGCGGCGGAGGTTAGCTGCACGACTCGCCTTCGTTCACATTCCGCACGATTATGACGCGACAAAAGCCGGTCGGTTTGTCCGGGAAATTCTAAGACAATGTGCGCCAGAAAAATCGGATGTTGGCTCCGGCCCGAGAAGACCCTCTAGCCAGCAAGACCGTTGGAGGGTCGACCGTTAGCTAGCTAGTCAATCGCCGCAAGGCTTCGGCATACTTTTCTTGGGTCTTTTTAACGATTTCCGGCGGCAGCTCCGGGGGCGGTGACTTCATGTCCCAGGGCAGATTGAGCAGATAGTCGCGGACGAATTGTTTATCAAAGCTATCCGGCGTCTTGCCGGGTTTATAGCCATCCGCTGGCCAGAACCTAGACGAGTCCGGGGTCAGCACTTCATCGATCAGCATAATGTCATCGCCCTCGATGCCGAATTCAAGCTTGGTATCGGCGATGAGGATGCCTTTTCTCTCTGCCAAATCGCGGGCGCGCGAGTAGATGGCAATGGTCAGATCGCGCATTTTTGCGGCGCGCTTGCTGCCGATCTTACCGGCCATTTCGTCGAAGGTAATGTTTACATCATGAGCGCCGACGGGCGCCTTGGTCGACGGTGTAAAGATCGGCTGATCCAGCTTGGATGCCTCAACCAATCCTTCCGGCAGGGGAATGCCGCAAACCGCGCCACTCTGTTGATAATCTTTCCAACCGGATCCCACGAGATAGCCGCGCACAATGCATTCGACGGGCGCGGGTGTACTCTTTTTAACCAACATCGAGCGGCCTTCCAACGCGGCTTTGTGCGGCTGGCATACCGCAGGAAACTCTTCCACTCGCGTGGTCATCAGATGATGCGGGACGATATCCTGCATGATGCCAAACCAGAATTCCGATAACCGGGTGAGGATTTTTCCCTTATCCGGGATCAAGGTCGGCAGGATAACGTCAAAAGCCGAAATCCGATCGCTGGCGACCAGCAGGAGCTTGTCGCCGAGATCGTAAATGTCGCGAACTTTGCCGCGATTGAAAAGCTTTAAACCGGATAATGTTTCTTCAGTCATAATTCAACAATCCGATGTTGTGTCGCTAGGCGACGGCGAAATCGGTGCTCCCGTGCGTTCACTGGATCATTTGTTTGAGCTCGGCTTCATTAAAACCGGTGAGTTTCTTTTTGCCCTTAATGATGACCGGGCGCTTGAGCAGGTTCGGATCCTTCAGCATCAGCTTAATCGCCTCATCCTTGGATGGCGGCTTCTGCTTCATATGATTTTCTCGGTAGAGCGGTGTCCGCGTGTTCAAAAAAGACTCGATCGGATCGTCGCCGATGATCTCTCGTAGCTCCTTCTCCGTTAACGGATGTTTCCCATACTCACGCTCTTCAAAATCGATCTTCTTGGCTTGCAAGAAACTTCTTGCTTTTCGACAGGTGGTTCAGGTTGCCTTGTAAATAAATTTGAGTTTATCAGCCATCCCGATCCTCGAGTTTACTTGAAAAATTTGGCGACCCTCTCGAAGGCGCCAGGCTCGATCTCGTTGCGCACGGGCCATTCACTCTTCGATTTGAGCGGGATAGTCGCATCGATGATCGCCACTGTGTCGCCCAGCCAGCCACGAAAGCTTTGCACTTCACGGATGATCTCGATGTCTTTGTCCCAATGCACCCGCGTCGCTACCGCCCACATCACATCGCGCTCGTTAAAGACATCAATATCCTCGTCGACAATCACCGCGAGTTTTAAGTTGGGCATCTCGACAAATGCTTGCATGCCGGCTTTATTCGGCTCATTTTCGAATTCTTTCTTGATTGAAATGTAGCAGATACAGCGACCGCAGCCGGAAGCCGGCAAATGAATCGCCTTGATCCCGGGAACGTTCTTGCGGATCACATTGTAGGTGCTGCCTTCTTTCGGAATGCTGCCGAGGTTCCAATGATCCATATGGCCCGGCCAGAAATCTTCAACAATACCGCCGCGCCGATGGGTAATGGCGGTGACTTCGATCACCGGCACGTCCATTTTCGGCTGCGCATAGCCGAGGATTTCGCCAAACGGGTTTTGCGGTTTTCTTACTCCCGGGAGAATTTCTCCTTCGATAATCACTTCCGCATCTGCCGGAACCATGAATTGATCGCCCCAAGTGGTCGAAGGCGTGAGCCGGAGCGGTTCTTTCAAAAATGCCGAGGCGGTCAAATAGTCGTTGTTGCCCATCGGTGTCATCGCGCAGGAGGAAAGGTAAAAGGCCGGATGATGACCCAAAACAACGATCACCGGCGCACGCAGGTTTTTCTCCTCGTATTCGCACGCCATCGCTTCCAAATGGTGATGTTTGTGCGCCGAAAAGCTCATGTGCTTAGGGTCGTGATACTTATTTTTCGTAAACGTAATGTCATAAAACTCCGCGTTCAGCCCCTTCATCGCGCAGGTCATCGTATGATACGGACCGGCATCGCCCTTTTGATGCAGTGGCATGGGGAGCACTCTGAGATCCGCTTTATCTCCGGTCAGGACAACTTCCTTAACCGGCGCCTTTTCAGGCGGGACGATATCGAGCTTTCCTTTTTGCTGCTCGAGGCGGGCCACTTCGAGACTGACATCCATTGGCGATTTGATATCGCCCATGTCGAGAGAGTCGGCGACGTATTGACGAGTGACCCACGGGTTGTAAAACATGGGAAAGGCCGATTTCTGCCCGTTTAGCGCCGGAACATTTTCGAATAAAACCATTTTAGGTTCGTTGCGGATGTCCAGGTGTTTCAAATATGCGACGGTCTCGTAGTTATTTGCATCGACGAAGTTGTTCTCGCGAATGATCGAACCCTCTCTCTTGGCGCCCTCTTGAGCGATGAACCCCGGTAGGTCTTTGGCCATGAAATTCTCCTCTAATCTCTGCGCATAATATCTCACCTAATTAGATGAATCAGGTGGCGAGTTCAAGGGTACTTTAGCTGCGGGCTAATTCCCGTAGAGCGCGCAGCTTGTGAGGCAAGCCCGTGTGACACAGGAGGTTGAGCAAATGACGAATCTGCTTGGCTTTCCTTTGTGACGTGGGATACCAGGGGAACTCTTCTTTGAGCCCAAATCGGTCGACAACGATGGTTTTTTGCTGACAAAATTTGCGAATGCCTTCCGCTCCGTGGCGCTGTCCCAATCCGCTCTCCTTCCAGCCACCCATCGGCGCCTCGGTCACGAGAAAATTGACCAAGCTGTCATTGATACAAACCGAGCCCGTCTGTAGATCCTGCGCGAGCCGCCATGCAACATCTTTGTTTTGCGAAAAAATGCTGCCCCCTAGCGCGTACCGAGAATCGTTGGCAAGCTTGAGCCCCTCTTCAGCGTCGCTGATCTTTATAATCGGAATCACGGGCCCGAAGGTTTCTTCCGTTGCAATCGCCATACGGTGATCCACATCGACGAGCACCGTCGGCTCATAATAGTAGCCGGGCAGTTGAGTGTTGCGGCGAGCTCCCGTCAGCGCCTTGGCGCCTTGCGCGATCGCTGCTTCGACTTGCGCTGCGACTTTCTTAAATTGGGCTTCGGTTGTGAGGCAGCCGATATCAACGTCATTCTCGCTCGCGCCTTGCCGGATGGCGCGTACCCGCGTCACCAGCTTTTCGACGAATCGATCATAAACCGGCGCTTCCACGTAAACACGCTCGATCGAAGTGCAGGCCTGCCCGCAATTCACCAGTGCTCCCCATACGGCTGCGCCAACGGCGCGATCGAGATCGGCGTCCTTAAGCACAATCATCGGATCCTTGCCACCGAGCTCCAGGCCGACCGGGATCAGTCGCTCCGCGGCTCTTTTCATCACGCGTTTGCCGATTTCGATGCTGCCCGTGAAGGCGATCATATCGGCACAATCCACCAGTGCTTCTCCAGCTTCTGCACCGCCGATGACGACTTGAAAAAGATTTTCTGGGAAGCCCGATTGAGCGACAATCTCGGCGCCGAAGATTGCCGACAATGGCGTCACTTCCGAGGGCTTGATGACGACGGCATTGCCCGCCATTAGAGCTGGGATCGCATCCCCCAGTGTCAGCGTCAGTGGAAAATTCCACGGACTAATGATGCCGATCACTCCTCGCGGCGTATAGGTGGAAATAACCCGCTTTGTTTTAAGAAGGGGAAAGGAGGGTGTGATTTTTTTTGCACTGAGATAGCGGGCGCTGTGCTTAGCCCACGAGCCGATTGCATCACAAAGATAAAACAGCTCGTTGCCGTACACTTCGGCGCGCGGCCTACCCGTTTCTCCGGTCATGATATCGGCGAGCCGATCGCCTTGATCGAGCAAGAGATCGCGCAGCTTATAAAATAATTTTGCGCGTTCGGTGAAGCTGGTTTTAGCCCACGCTTGCTGCGCTATACGGGCGCGCGCGACGGTGCTCGCCACGTCGTGGGCTTGCGCGGCGGGCAACTCGGTTATCTTTTCAAGTGTCGCGGGATTTCTGACGATCACTGTTTGTGGATTCATAATTCGGTCGAATGGTACGAATTGATGTTACCGCGTGAAGCCGACGGTGAGTACGCGCTGATCTCAGTTCATCGTTTGGCCGCCACAAATGTTGATGGCCTGCCCGGTAATTCCTGCGGCGGCTTCCGATGCAATGTAAGCGACTAATCCGGCGATTTCCTCAGCTTGCAAAAATCTTTTTATCGGCACAGCCGCAATGGCTTGCGCCTTGAATTCCTCCGGGGTGATGCCTTGTAGCGCCGCGCTTTCATGGATACCCGACGTCGCCATTTCTGTTTCGACCCAGCCAGGACAAATTGTATTGACGGTGATACCGCGGCCGACAACCTCCAGCGCAAGCGCTCGGCTGAAGCCGATCATGCCGTGCTTGGTCGCGCAGTAGGCCGTATATCCCGGCACGCCAAACTTTCCCAGCACCGAAGAGATATTGATCACCCGGCCTGCTCGGTCAGCCATCTGTCGGAGCGCGGCTTTGGTTACCAGGTACAAGCCGTTCAGGTTCGTATTAACGATGTCGAACCACTTGCTGTCGTCGGCATCCGTAATCAAGCTGAGACCTGAGATGCCGGCGTTGTTTACGAGGATGTGGAGCGCGCCCCACTCGGATACGATTGCGGCAATCCCCGCCTCGACGTCTTGTCTCTTTGTAACGTCCATTTGAAGACCCAGAGCGGAAAAACCAGCAGTGCGAAGCTCTTCAGCAGCGCTGGTAACCCGGTTGAGAGATCGCGAAGCGATGGCCACTCTGGCGCCATTTTTACCCAGCTCAATGGCGATCGCTTTGCCGATCCCAGTTGCGCCGCCCGTCACCAGCGCGACTTTGTTGTCCAGCATAGCCATTGGACTTCCTCAAATTATCAGCACAAGTACCGGCTTTTGCCGGTGAAAGCAACTTTTTAGCTAAAAGCGATCAAATTTTTCTCGTGCCATCTGCGCGCTGTGTAGCTCGATTCTGACTTCGTCAAAGTTCTACCTCAACGCGAAAATTTTTAGGGTTTTGGCGCCGGATATACTACAATTTTAGCTTTCTAATAGGAGCAGACATCTTTATGGATATCACTAAACTTTTGGCCTTTGGCGTGGAACAAGGTGCTTCGGACTGTCATTTGAGCGCGGGCGAACCGCCCCTCATTCGTATTGACGGTGACCTCAAGAAACTGGAAAGCCCGCCTTTGAGTAAGGAAGATGTTCACACGCTGGTTTACGACATTATGAATGACGCTCAACGAAAGATGTTCGAGCAAACCCATGAATGCGATTTTTCCTTCGAGTTGGGCCAGCTCGCGCGGTTTCGCGTTAATGTTTTTATGCAGAGAAAAGGCGAAGGCGCGGTTTTTCGGACCATTCCGACAAAAGTGCTGACCCTCGAGGAGCTCGGTATGCCGCCGATCCTGAAACAGCTCTGCGACAAAGAAAAAGGCTTGATTCTCGTCACCGGTCCCACCGGCTCAGGAAAATCTACAACACTAGCCGGGATGATCGATTATTTGAACAGCACGTTCGAAGGACACATTCTAACCGTCGAAGACCCCATCGAGTTTGTCCACCCATCCAAAAAGTGCCTCGTCAATCAACGGGAGCTCGGTCCGCACACGCACTCGTTTGCCAATGCGCTCCGCGCCGCGTTGCGAGAAGATCCGGACGTTATTCTGGTCGGCGAAATGCGTGATTTGGAAACCATCCAGCTCGCGTTGACGGCGGCGGAGACGGGGCACATCGTTTTCGGTACATTGCATACCTCCAGCGCGCCTAAAACCGTCGACCGTATTATCGATGTCTTTCCACCCAATCAACAAGCGCAGATCCGGGCGCAGTTCGCCGAATCGATCGAAGCGGTTCTCACACAAGCTTTGCTCAAGAAGAAGGCCGGCGGACGAGTAGCGGCGCTGGAAATCTTGACCGGAACCACTGCTGTCCGCAATCTTATTCGCGAGGGCAAGATTCATCAGATCCCCGGCACCATGCAGGTGAGTCAAAAGGACGGGATGCAGACCATGGACATGGCACTCACAAATCTGTTCTCGCGGGGTCTGGTGACTCGCGAGGAAGCGCAATCGAAGAGCATGAATCCAAACCTCTTTGGCGCGGCACCCGTAGCGGCCGCACGCGTCTGAGGAGGAGTGAAGCCGATGGAACAGGGGGCGGAAATTCAGAAGTTTTTCAATACCATGGTCGAGACTGAGGCGTCCGACCTCTACCTTACCGTGGCAAAGCCGCCCATGTACCGAATCGACGGAACAATCCGCGCTGTTGGTGCTAATGCCTTTTCTCCGCAAGACCTTGTGAATCTCTCAGAGGCGATGATGAACGAGAAGCAGCGTAAGGATTTTGCTGCGACATTGGAAATGAACATGGCCATGTCTTTACCCGGAGTGGCGCGCTTTCGTGTCAATATTTTTCGCCAGCGCGGATCGGTGGGCATGGTCATTCGTCGCATCAAAGCCGAGGTCATGTCCCTGGATGAAATGGGCTTGCCGTCGATTCTCAAAGAGATTGCCATGACAAAACGCGGCTTGGTTCTCGTGGTCGGAGCCACAGGTTCGGGCAAATCCACGTCGCTAGCGGCGATGATCGACCATCGAAACTCAAGTGAGGCCGGCCATATCATTACCATCGAGGACCCCATCGAATTCGTGCACCGACATAAGCAATCCATTGTGACTCAGCGCGAAGTTGGCTTTGATACTCATTCCTTTCAGTCGGCGTTGAAAAATACTTTGCGCCAAGCGCCGGACGTGATCTTGATCGGTGAAATTCGCGACACAGAAACCATGGAAGCGGCGATCGCCTTCGCCGAAACCGGTCACCTCTGTCTCGGTACTCTGCATTCGAACAATGCCAATCAGGCGATCGAGAGGATTATGAATTTCTTTTCGTCGGAGCGGCACGCGCAGATTTATTTGCAGCTTTCTTTGAATCTGCGAGCGATCGTGTCGCAACGCTTAATTCCCGGCGTCGACGGCAAACGGGTGGCTGCGCTTGAGATCCTGATGGATATTCCTCGGGTGAAGGATCTGATCAAGAAAGGTGAGACCGATACTCTGAAAGAGGCGATGGAGCAGGGCGTGCAGGAAGGCTGCCAGACATTCGATCAGGCGCTCTTTGGTCTCTACAAAGCCCGAAAAATTACCTTGGATCAAGCGTTGGCCAACGCGGACAGCGCCAACAACCTACGCTTGAAGATCAAACTTGCCGGATTGTCGGTCGATGAAGAACCACGAGTCGATGCACCGAAGAAGGAATCGACTCAGCCGGCGCTTGGGTTTCGCTTGCGCGACAATTAACCCGGCTGTTCAGCACTAACCCACCACTCACGTTGCAACTCGATTTGGCCGCCCCGCCGGCAATTCGCTCTGTTCATCGGTGCGGACGGTAATTTTCTTGACAAATTGCCTGGGTCGGCGTAATAACGAAAACACTTGAGGTTTCTACTCTAGTCAATCACGACAACCGCGTGGTCCAAAGCAGTCTCATGACAGGAACGATCGGCTATGCGCAGCCGTTTCGAGCAATCGGTCAGGCTTTGGAGACCTTAAATCTAAAAAGTTTTGAGCTTGAGCCGACCGGAGCAGACTTTCTCGTCCGTGGCCATTTACCCAGACCCGTTATCGACCTAACGAAGGACGCTTTGAGCCCTGCCAACTTGAACACGGTTTGGGGAAACCTCGCGTCATCGAGTTCGGAAAACCGCTCCGAGCAAAACGAGGTGACCGTTCCGCTGCTGTCGTCTATAGAATTGCAATACACCAGCAAAGACATTGACCGACTCGAGCAGGAAGGACGGGCCAACAGAACGGATCCGAATCGAATCCCCGAACATTCCAGCTTATCACAGGTTCTCCGTTGTGTAGGCGCGTATCTCGTCCAAAAACGCGCCCGTTTAATTAAGTTATGCCGCGATAGCGACTCGGTTACACTCGAATATCAAACCTCTCTAGGAAATATACTCAAGGAAACGCTGGTAGTCGGCGAGCTTTATGATCTCTGGGTCAGAATGTACCTGCAACGAGCGGCACGCTCGACAATATATTGACGCAGCGGCGATTATTCTATCCATTGTGGAACGATTTTATAGATGATTGACGAATTCCGATACACCGCACTGTTGCGGCCCATCGGACAAATGCTGGAGGGACTTCGCATCGAATCTTTTTCTGTGAAGCCCGACAGTCTCGGATTCGTCATTCGAGACAAAACCAGAAATCGCGCGCAGTTGACGCCGCGGGAAAAAGCGTTTCTCGGTGAGCTACACTGGATGCATGGGGCATCGCTAAATAAGGAAGACGCCCTGCGACTGGCGGCCGGTGTCTTTGAATGGCACGTGACCACCGTAGATCTGGAGCGCTTTGAAGCGGCTGGACGGGCGCGTCGCCACCAGGACTCAGGAACTCCGGATTCACATTCAATCTCGCAAATACTACGGGTGGTTGGCAATATACTCGATCAGAAGCGCCAGGAACTCTATTGTATCTCTAAAGATGCAGAGGTGGTTGCGGTTGAATATGTATCGGGCAACGGCAAAGTAGCAAACGACGAGTATAGCATTCCGATGCTCTACGACCAGTGGGTGCGGATGTATAAACGGCGCGCCAGCGACGAAGCTGGTGAACAGTCCGCCACCTAGTACAACCTTTCTCGATATCTGCTCGCGTTTTCACCATGCTCTCTAACGTGAATTTTGCCCAATTGCTGCGGCCGGTGGGTCAAATGCTCGAGCCGCTCCAGCTCGAATCGTTTAGTTTAAAAATCGAAGAAGGGAACGTCTCTGTCCAGGCGCAAAAGCGCGAAGAGCAGCGCTCTCAGCGAGCCGCGCAGGTTTCGCTGCGTGTAACCTGGCAACTTTTTCGACGCAAACCATCGGCGTCCACGCCCGAACCGCAACCTTCGTCAGGCCTCTTGGAGTTACACTACACGCGGGACGATATCGCGCGAATGGAAATGGAAGCTCAGAGCCGCCGGCAAGCGGCCGGCGGCAGACCGGAGGCCCACGCGCTATCGCAGGTGCTGCGCGCGGTCGGGGCTTTTGTCGATCAGAAACAGGGCCGGCTGACTAGCGTTAAAATGGCGGGGCAAGATATCACGATCGAGTACGAATCTGCCTTGAAGCAGAACCTGACCGAGAAGTTCACGGTCGCGACGTTATACGACTACTGGGTTAAAATGTATCTGAAGCGGCGGCAGCGGAGCTAGCTTTTCAATCGGTTCGATGTCCGAGATCGAACGTTAACAAGGGCCCTACTCAGACCTACTTGTTCTTCGTCGAGAATAAGCCGAGCAGTTTGGCGATCGGGTCATAATACCGGTCAACGACCCGCTCTTTCAGCGGGATAATTGCATTATCCGTAATGTGAATATGCTCAGGACAAACCTCGGTGCAGCACTTGGTGATGTTGCAATAGCCGATTCCCGCTTTCTGGCGAAGGAGCTCGATGCGATCATTGGTGTCCAGCGGGTGCATCTCCAGAGCCGCTAACCGAACAAACAGGCGCGGACCTGCGAAAGCCGGCTTGTTTTCATTGTGATCACGAATAACGTGGCAAACGTTCTGGCAAAGAAAACATTCGATACACTTGTGAAACTCTTGCACCCGATCGATGTCTTCCTGAAACATGCGACGCGTCCCGTCGGGCTCTTTAGGTTTCGGTTTAAACGCTGGGACCTCACGAGCTTTTCGGAAATTGAAAGACACGTCGGTCACTAGGTCGCGAATCACTGGGAAGGTGCGCATCGGGGAAACCGTTATGGTTTCTCCGGGTTCGAAGATATTCATGCGCGTCATGCACATAAGGCGAGGTTTGCCGTTTACCTCGGCACTGCACGAGCCGCATTTGCCGGCTTTGCAGTTCCAACGAACCGCTAGATCATTGGCTTGCTGTGCTTGTATGGCATGGATCACATCGAGAACCACTTGGCCTTCGCCGACGGCAATTCGATAATCCTTGAACTCGCCTCCGCTGGCGTCGCCGCGCCATACCCGCATATGGACTTGCTGATCAGCCATCAACTTTTCTCCTCTAGCAATGCTTTTAGCTCCGCGGGCATCTCCGGCAGGGGCTCCTGAGCCAGTGTCATTTGCCCATTTCTCTTACGGATCACAACATTGACTTTGGCGAACTTCGCATCCGTATTCGGGTAATCGTCGCGGGTATGGCCGCCACGACTCTCCTTTCGCTCGATCGCCGCCAAAGTGGCGGCTTCGGCAAAAGTCAGAAGCGAGTGCAAGTCAAGCGCGAGATGCCATCCCGGATTGTATTGCCGGTTGCCCTCGACCTTCACTTGCTGGCCGCGTTGTCGCAGCCTTTGAATAATTTCTAAAGCTTGATTTAACTCGGACTCGACCCGAATAATCCCCACGAGCTCCTGCATGCATTGTTGCAGATCGGAGTGGATGGTATATGGGTTTTCCTTGCCGTTGGTCTCAAAGGGTGCCAGAAGATCGCGCGCGTATTGATCGAGCTGATCGCCATTGATCGAAACCGCGCCGGCGAACGATTTCGCGTATTCCGCCGCATAGAGTCCCGCGCGTCGGCCGAAAACCAAGAGATCCGAAAGCGAGTTACCACCGAGCCGATTGGCGCCGTGCAGCCCAGCGGCGACTTCCCCGGCGGCAAATAGTCCCGGCACCGTCGTTGCGGTGCTATCGGCATCGACTCGGACGCCGCCCATCGCGTAATGACAGGTCGGACCGACTTCCATCGGTTCTTTGGTGATGTCGACGTCGGCCAGTTCCTTGAATTGATGATACATCGAAGGCAGCCTGCGCTGAATGTAGTCGGCCGGGCGGCGTGACGCGATATCGAGAAAAACGCCTCCATGCACCGTGCCGCGGCCCGCTTTGACCTCCGAATTGATCGCCCGGGCGACTTCGTCGCGCGGTAGCAAATCCGGAGTCCGTCGGTTATTGCGCTTGTCTTCGTACCAAGCGTCGGCTTCCTTTTCGGTGTCGGCTGTCTCGGCTTTAAAAAATTCCGGAATATAGTTGAACATGAAGCGCTTGCCTTCGGTGTTTTTCAACGTGCCGCCGTCGCCGCGGACGCCTTCGGTCACGAGAATACCGCGCACGCTTGGCGGCCAAACCATACCGGTTGGATGGAATTGCATGAATTCCATATCCATAAGATCGGCGCCGGCATCGAGTGCCATGGTGACGCCGTCTCCGGTGTACTCCCACGAGTTGGAGGTCACTTTCCAGGCTTTGCCGCCACCGCCGGTGGCGAGCACAACGGCCTTGCATTTGAACAAAATGAATTTTCCGCTTTCGCGCCAATAACCAAAAGCGCCGCTGACTCGGCCGCCGTCGGTGAGTATGCGTTGAAGATTACACTCCATATAAACATCGATGCCTTTGTGAACGGCATGCTGCTGAAGGGTGCGGATCATCTCCAGCCCCGTACGGTCACCGACGTGAGCCAACCGCGCATAGCGATGGCCGCCGAAATCGCGCTGTAAAATTAGTCCTTCTTTGGTGCGGTCGAAAAGCGCTCCCCATTCCTCAAGCTCGAGCACGCGATCGGGCGCTTCTTGAGCATGAATCTGAGCCATGCGCCAATTATTGAGTAGCTTGCCGCCGCGCATGGTATCGCGAAAATGTACCCGCCAGTTGTCCTCAGGGTAGACATTGCCCATGGCCGCTGCGATGCCGCCTTCGGCCATGACGGTATGCGCTTTGCCAAGCAGCGACTTGCAGACGAGCGCTGTTTTAACGCCCTGCGCTGACGCCTCGACCGCAGCGCGTAAACCCGCTCCGCCGGCGCCGATGACGACCACGTCGTATTCGTGGGTCTCGTACTTATCTTCGGCCATTATAAGAACCTCAAGTCGGAGATCACGCCCATGGAGAGCAAGCGGACGTAAAGGTCGGCCAACGCAACAAAGATCAAACTTATCCAAGCGTATTCCATATGTTTTTCGTTGAGGCGGGTGATGAAGCTCCAGAGCTTGTACTTACTCGGCGCGCGGTGAAAGGAATTCAAATAACCACCGCAAACATGACGGCAGGAGTTGCAGGAAAGACTAAAGAGCGACAGCAGCGCGGCATTGACGCACAGCACAATCGTGCCGAGGCCGACACCAAAGCCGTCCGGAAAACGAAAGGCTGCCAACGCATCCCACCAAAGAAAAGCGAGGATCACCAAGGAAAGATAAAAAAAATACCGATGCAGGTTCTGCAGCAGAAAAGGAAACCGGGTCTCACCCGTATAGCTGCGCGAGGCATCGCGCACGGCGCATGCAGGAGGCGAAAGAAAGAAAGAGCGATAATAAGCTTTGCGATAGTAGTAGCAGGTCGCGCGAAACCCGCCGGGTATCCAGAGAATCAAAAAAGCCGGCGAAAGATTCCACCATGAACCGATAACCGGCAAGCTGACGTGTGTACAATTGCTCGCGAGGCAAGGCGAGTAAAAAGGGGAAAGATAGGGGTCGACAAAATAGTGGGCATTTTGTAGAGCCGCCCAGGTTGCATAGATGGCAAACCCGCCAAGTCCGACAACCACCAGCAATGGTTGAAGCCACCAGTTGTCTTTCCGTAACGTTTTAAACTGATCCAAACTCAATGCTCGGTCTGCCACGACATTTTCCTTTTGCTCTTGGAGCACCGTTTCTGCGTCTGAAATTTGCTAAACAGCACGGATAAGAATTCACGGTCAAGGAATCATCCGCTGTTCATCTTGTTACCCCTTCCACACAACCGCTTTTCCCGGCTTTTAGGGCATGGAAGTATCACCCAGCGAAGAACCAGCGAAATGAATGAAGAGCGAAGCGCGATTATTTTTCTGCGGCTGGCTGCTTTTGCCCGTTGCTTCATGCACGTTCACAAATTTTTTATAGCAGAAACAAAAATCGTTTGCACGTCGCCCAAGCGCTTCAGATAGAGGACGCAAACAGTGTCTCACATGTGCAACGATGCGTGCAGCAGTGTAGCGTTCTTGAGAAGCAAAACAGCGGTTCGTTGGCTCCGGACCATGGCATAGGTCTTGCGCTTCGTCACCGATGTAATCAGCGGATTCTGAATGCAACCAGCGATTCGCAACAATATTTCTTGCCTTCTGAGAAAGCTAGCAGCGGCACGGGCGATCCCGGTAAGGCGTCGCCGCTCTCAAATTTGTGAACGCCCGAGTCGAGCCACTCCTCGCCACGGGAGTAAGCGGTCAAAGCCGGGACGCGGGGTCATAACATGAAAATCGGCTATTCACTTTCAAGCGAGGAAAGCACTGCCGCGGATTTGGTGCGCTACGCCGTGCGAGCCGAGGAAGCGGGCTTCAGCTTTGCGCTAATTTCCGACCATTTCCATCCGTGGCTAACGCGGCAAGGTCAAAGTCCGTTCGTCTGGACCGTGATCGGTGCGATTGCACACGCTACCAAACGACTCGCGATCGGGACGGGCGTTACTTGTCCGATCGTGCGCATTCATCCGGCGATCATTGCTCAAGCTGCAGCGACTGCGGCACTCCTCATGCCGGGCAGATTTTTTTTGGGC
>DATBEY010000231.1:0-5038 GCA_036558765.1 Binatia bacterium
CGACCGAGCGCATAAGCATCGATGGCGGAGAACTGGCCGGAGACATAACTCCAATACTGCAACACTCCAGTTTCATTTTCTGACCACGTACCAGTTATTCTGAATGTCGTGCGCTAGTTCCTTCTTTTCCACCGCGCGAAAGCCCGCCTTCGCCAAGTATTCGCGTGTTTTCTCTTCGCCCCACATCGCGCCTAAGCCTTCACCGTTCTGAGCGAGCGAAACGGTCATGCAGTGCATGCACGATATGGTATAAAGCGCGGGTCCCAAGGGATGATCCATATTGTTATGAATATCGCTCGATCCTTTGATGTCCTGCATCAAATAGACGCCGTCGCTGCGCAGCGCCCGGTAAATTCCGCAAAGCACGTTCAAGGGCTTGGCCTGGTCGTGAATCGCGTCAAAGGTGGCAATCAAATCAAATGACTCCACTTCGGCGCGCTCGTCGAAATGACTGAGATCGGTGACGATAAACTCTATGTTCCGCAATTTTTTCTGAGCCGCTTCCTCCCACGCCGATAAAACCGCCTCGCTTGAAAGATCCATTCCGGTAAACCGGCTTTTTGGATAAAGCTCGGCGAGCCGATTGATGATCCGGCCGCGACCGCAACCGAGATCCAGCATTTGGATCCCGCTGGTGAGTTTTTCGCGCAATCCGGGCACGAGCGGCACAATGTGGCTTTCCAACGACGACAGCACGGACTGGCCGCTATCTTCCGACATGATTTCGTGAAAGCGCGGAAATCTGGCGTACGGAACGCCGCCGCCTTTTTTGAAACACTCGACGATCTCGTCTTCCACGCTGCCGAGTAGCGCAATGTACTGTGCAAAGACACCGATATTATCCGCGCCGGCGGCGCGCGTAAGAAAAGCGGCATGCTCCAGCGGCAAAGAGAACCGATTGCTGGCCGGATCGATATTCACGATTCGGCCAGTCACCATTGCGCCCAGCCACTCCCTTACGTAGCGCTCATTGAGACCTGCACGCGCAGCGATTTCGGCGCTGCTCGACGGCGCCGCGTCCCGCATGGCATCGAGCAGTCCGGTCCGATGCCCGATCGAGATCATCAAGCAAAGCGCACCATCATTTAAAATCGTTAATAACCGTTCAGCGAAGGCCTGTGCTTTGGCTGTATCAGCCGATTCTTCCTGAGCCATACAATCTCTCCCACCGAAAAATCACGGGCGAAAGCACGTTGAACTCCACTCGTATCGGTCCATCGTGATCAACGGCGCCATCGTATTGCGCGGCAACAAACCGATGGCCGCACGATGCGTTTTACCATAAAGAAACTCTGACTCCAGTCAGGGCAAAAACAAATGGCATCGATATGGATTGAGCTTTATAACAGGACTCCAGCGCCTGATGGGACTTAACGCGTTTGAGCTCTCCGTAAAGATTAGGAGATCTTCAAATCCAAGAATTTAGAATTGGGTGGTCACGAACCGCTAAGGTTCTATTTCGGCTCAGGCATTTTTGCCGATAGCTTTTGTAAAAACTCGGCCGGGAGCGGCTCGGCGTGAAGCTCACGTGCTTTCTTGATGCGAATCCACGCTTCGGAATAGCGCTCCTGATCGTACAGTGAGATCGCCCACTCGCGCCAGCTCTGCGCAAAATTCGGGTCATTCTCCAGACTTTCGCTGAAGCGGTTATTGGCCAAAACGAACTGCTGCGCACGCTCGAGCTGGCGGTCCGGGGGAAGTCGCGCCGCATAGGCGGAGTGGACCGCGCCAAGGTCGCAGAGCAGAGCGACGCGCTGTTTTGGATCGTCCACCAATTCGCGCGCCGTTTCTAAAGACTCGATCGCCTCGCTTAATTTGCCTTGGGCACTCAGCACCGCGCCAAATCCCCAAAAGACCCTGTAGTTTTTTGGATTGAGTAGCCAGGCTTGATTGAACCGCCGCATGGCAGCATCGTGCTGTCCGGCGCGGATCGCCGCCCAACCTTGTGCCGCTAGAGTATTGCTGCCTGCTTGGCGACTTCCAAAACGAAGCGTGGAATCACGAATAAAAGCTTCATCGGATTTTTTAAGATCGTCCGCACGAACAATTTTCGGCTGCCCGAACATCGGTAGTGTGTCCGTTGGATCAGCATCGGCGCAGCGAGCCGGCGCGGAGAAGACAAGGTTGAAAGACAAAAGAAGCGCGCCAATGGAAAAACTCCGCCATAATGGATGGCCAGCGGATCTCGTGTTATCGGTCATCAATATTTCCATTTTCGAGTTCAGTCGGCTTGATTCGCTCTGTGATACGGGGTTTCCACACCCTAAACTTAGTAGGGCTATTTTGACGGCAAATCAAACGAGGATGGTCCATGACGATCTTCAAAGATTTCCTGCCACGTTGCGGCTAAACACTTGAACCACCATTAGGACTTCAGCGTGATCGATATTACGCGGATTTGCTGTTGAACGAAAACCAAACGCGAATCGAGGATGGTTTGTTGAAGAATTGTTGAAGAACTTTCCAGGCATGATTAACAGTCCTTTCGTTCAGCCCTCTCCTGATCGCGAGCTTTGCGAAATCACCGAGTGTTATTTCCTGGATCGCCACTCCGCCCTCCTCCTCACCCTTCCCGCACAGGTCCGGTCGCGTAGCACGTCTTAACTAAACTTCCAAAATGGCCCAGTTGACAAATGTGCGGGCCGACGCCTATCTATCGCTCCAGTGAAATTGAGAGATCATCCTGCGCTGGTAATCTCTGGACTATCCGTTTGGCCCCCGGTCTGGATCGATACTCGTACTCAGCCGTTTAGGAGACTTGAGGGCGAAATTGGAATCCTTACCGGAACAGTTTTAAATCACGGCTTTCCGCGAGCTATTTTTCTCACAATGGAATTTGAGCAGAAAGACTACATGGGGTTCGTTACGTGTGCTGATGCTTCTTTCTGTTGTCAGTTAGACAGCTTTTTACAGAATTACATTGGTCGCCCCATAAAAGAAATCGGCGATCTAGACCTTAGCTTCACATTGTAGCCTAAGGTGATCCCTCCAGACTCGTGCGAAGTCACCTGCGAGCGAGGTCCATCAACGGAACCTTATCGAGGTCGAGTGCCTCGCAGCGGCGCATGAAACGCAAGTCGATCTCGTTGTTTTGGTCGTTGATTTTCGGCAGGTCACGGCGCCGCCTGTTGACGATCGTTTCGCGCTCGTTGGCGTCGGCCTGCCAGTTATTCTCCCCTCATCGCTGTTGAAGAACTGTCGAAGATTCCGCACCAGACCGGCACAGACAGGCACAGTAGCGCCGGTTGATTCTTGGTGCTTACCTATGGGAATTACTGGGATTGTATGGGATGGTATCTGCGGATCGCATAACGGCAAAGCAAACGAGGAGTCTAAAATGATCGATGGATTGAAAGAAAAAGTAGTGATCGTCACGGGCGGCGGACACGGCATCGGGCGCGCGTATTGCCACGGTTTTGCCGAGGCTGGAGCTAAAGTCGTCGCTGCAGATATCGATGCGCCCGCGGCCGAGAAAGTAGCAGCCGAAGTGGTTCAGCAGTTCGACGGAAAAGCCTTGGGGCTGAAGGTCGACGTCGCCAATGAAATGTCGACCAAAGAGATGGCCAAGATTGCGCTCGATAAGTACGGGCGCATCGATATTCTCATCAATAACGCAGCGATCTTCGCCACCATTCCCATGAACCGCGGCGGCATTGATACTATCGATCCCGCAGAATGGGATCGCATGATGGCGGTGAATTTAAAGGGTTTATTTTTTTGCTGCCGCGCCGTGTTGCCAACCATGCGCCAGCAGAAATCCGGCAAAATCGTCAACATCTCCTCGGGCACGGCACTAAACGGCAGCGCCGGTCGGATTCATTACGTAACGTCGAAGGCCGGCGTGATCGGTTTTACCCGAACGCTTGCTCGCGAAGTCGGCGATGACAACATCAACGTCAACGCAATTGCACCCGGATCGACGTTATCAGAAGACAATCCCTCCGAAGAGATCCTTAAGATGCGCGGCGCTCGGGTCGGCGATCGCTGTCTGAAGCGCGTGCAGCTTCCCAAGGATTTGGTCGGCACGGTGCTTTTTCTATCATCGCCGCTGAGCGATTTTATGACGGGTCAAACCGTCTCGGTGGACGGTGGCACCGCGTTTTTATAACCGGCTCGGCGGATTTATGGGCTCTGCTAGTTTTCCTGCGAAGCTGCAGAAAACTTGGCGTGCAAAATCTCCGCTCGCCTCTCTTCAACAAAGAGGGAAAAAAGATCTGCAGCATCGGGATTTGCTGCATCGAAGATCTTCCCCTTTGACCAAGGGGGATTTAGGGATTTGATGATCGAATCGCGACCCTAACACCAAAGACCTTGCACATGACCGCCTATCACCATCGCACCATCGTCGCTGGCGACATCAAGACACATTTTTTGGAAGCCGGCAGCGGACCCGATCTTGTATTGCTCCACGGCGGCGAGTATGGCGCCTCGGCAGAGATTACATGGCGCGCCAATATCGAGAGCCTCTCAAAAACGTTTCACGTCATCGCCCCCGACCTGCTCGGCTGGGGGCTCACGGACAAGCTTTATAGCTTTTCCGACCCCGCGGGCTTGCGAATTAAACACCTGCAGAGATTTCTCGAAGCGCTGGGCATCGGCAGAGCGCTGTTCGTTGGCAATTCGGCCGGCGGCGGGCTCATCCTCAGAGCGTCGGTTCGTCGCCCTGCTCCCCTGCAGATCGAAAAAATGGTCACGATCTGCGGCAACGCGAGTGTCTTCAAGACCCATTCGCAGGCCGACTTGGAAAACTACACGCCGTCGCTGGAAAATATGCGCAAGATTGTCGCTCTTCTTTATCGCGATCCTAAATGGCACACCGATGAAAACATTCGCGAGCGCTATGAAAGCTCGATCGTACCCGGCGCTTGGGAGACGTTGTCGGCCGCGCGCTTGCGAAGTCCGGTGCATCAGCCGCGCTCGACGTCGGATGAGTTCGTTTCCCAGCTATCTCAACTGGAAATCCCGCTTTTGATCATGTCGTGCGAACATGATCCCCTGAACCAGAGCGACTGGGACGTCAACTTCCAGAAAATCGTGC
>DATBEY010000232.1:0-4869 GCA_036558765.1 Binatia bacterium
CGGCCGACCAGTGGGCGCTTATTCGTAACGGTAAGATCGGTTTCGTGTTTCAGGGGTTCAATCTGCTTCAACGGACAACGGCGGTCGAAAATGTCGAGCTGCCGATGATGTACACCGGGTTAGGGTTCAAGGAGAGACGCCAGCGTGCTTTAGAAATGCTCGGACTCGTGGGTTTGGCCGAGCGCTGCCATCATTTACCGAATCAGCTCTCCGGTGGACAACAGCAAAGGGTCGCGATCGCACGCTCGCTTGTCAATCATCCGTCCCTGCTGCTCGCAGACGAGCCCACGGGCAATCTGGACACCAAGACCAGCCAGGAGATCATGGAGCTGTTTCAGAATTTGAACACGCGCGAGGGCATTACGATTGTTTTGGTAACTCACGAACCCGACATTGCAGAGTACGCGAAGCGGCGAATAGTATTTCGTGACGGTTTGATTATTTCGGACAGCAGCCAAGAGGCAGCAGTTTCAACCACTGAGCTCTCGAGGAGTTGAACTATGTTGATGATGGCATTTCGAATTGCCCTAAGGGCTTTGGCGCGAAACAAGCTGCGATCCTTTTTGACCATGCTCGGCATTATCATCGGCGTCGGCGCTGTCATTGCGATGGTCGCCATTGGCGAAGGCGCAAAACGGAGAGTGCAAGAACAGATAGCGAGCTTGGGCACTAACCTGCTGGTGATTTTACCCGGGACAGTGACTCTGGGAGGCGCGCGCTCCGGTGCCGGCGGCCGGCAGAGCCTCGTTCCCGCTGATGCGCGGGCGATTATGGGTGAAATTCCCGTCGTCTCCGGTGCGAGTCCGGTGGTGCGTCAATTTCAGCAGGTGATTGTCGGAGATCAGAACTGGGGTACGCAAATTCAGGGAATAGCGCCAGAGTTCCAGCAGATCCGCGAGTGGCAAATCCGCGAAGGCCGCTTCATCAGTCAAGCGGACGTGGATACCGTAGCCAAAAACGCGTTGATCGGTGAAACCGTCGCCTATAACTTATTCGGCACCGAGGATCCGATCGGCGCGGTGATTCGGGTTAAAAAAATCCCCTTTCGTATCGTCGGCATTCTTGCCGCCAAGGGTCAGAGCAGCAATGGGACGGACCAGGACGACATCGTCATGGTTCCCTATACCAGCATGATGAAACTGGTCATGGGAGTTACTTATATCCAACAGATTATTGTGGCGGCGGTGAGCGCGGATACAACACAGGAAGCGAGCACGCAGATTACTGCGCTGTTGCGGCAGCGACATAAAATCCGCCCGGGCAGCGATGACGATTTCACGATCAGAAATTTATCGGATATCGCTGAAGCGGCCTCCAACAGTGCGACCGTCATGGCCTTGCTGTTAGGCAGCATCGCTTCAGTTTCGTTGATTGTCGGTGGGATCGGCATCATGAATATCATGCTCGTATCGGTGACGGAACGAACCCGCGAGATCGGCATTCGTATGGCGGTCGGCGCGCGAGCGCGCGACATCATGTTGCAATTTATCGTTGAAGCGGTCGTCATGGCGGCAAGCGGCGGGCTGATTGGAATCTTCATTGGCGTCGGCAGTTCCACCTTAATCAAGTACCTGGCTGGATTGCCGGCGCTGATCAAACCGGAGATTATCGCTGTGTCATTCCTCGTTTCGGGTACCGTCGGCGTTTTCTTCGGATTCTATCCCGCTCAAAAGGCGGCGCACTTGGATCCAATCGAAGCCCTGCGCTACGAGTGACGGCAAAGCCGGTCCATAGCTTCTAGAGCTCTGATAGGCGGAATCAAACCGGCGGCGGTACAGTTGACCGAACCAGCGGAAGGCGGAAGACAATGGCACAAACATCAACAGTGATGGTAAGAAATCTCATGGCAGAGAATCCGGCGACGCTAGATCGCAACGAAACGCTCGACATCCCGGATACCATCATGAATCTTGGCCGCATTCGCCACATGCCTGTGGTCGAAGACGGCAAGGTCGTGGGCATTCTCAGTCAGCGCGATTTGTTTCGTTCGGCATTGATCGTGGCACTGGGATTTGGTCGGAGAACGACCAGTGCGCTGATCAAGACCATCCGAGTCAAGGAAGTGATGACGAAACCTGCAATCACGATTACAGCGGACGCAGCCGTCAGCGACGCCGCGCGCCTGATGATCGAGAAGAAAATCGGCTGTCTCCCGGTCGTTGAAAATGAAAGACTTATTGGATTGATCACGGAAACCGATATTCTGCGATCCGTGGTGGAACGCCAAATGTAGAGGTCAAGGAGCATTGTGGTTGCCTGCGGGCCACGGTCGGCCGGATGAATCTATGCCGAGTGGACGTGCTTCTATGCCGTCTTACGCCAATCCCGCACTCGGCGAGGGGCCGCTCGGTGAGGAAGACAGAAACAATTTTCATCCTTAAATATGGCACTCCTTCCCGGCAACGTAAATCAGATCTTGGCAAAATTTCGGCCCGCACCTGGCGCGTTCGCAAGGCCGGCGCCTCGATGCCGGCGTGGCGCCAGATAAAGTCGTAAAAACCCATTGCTGCTTTTGTGGTCAACAATGCGGTATCCAACTGCTGGTCAAGGATAATCAAGTGATCGGCTTCGAACCGTGGATGGACTTTCCATTCAATACGGGGAAGCTTTGTCCGAAAGGTGTGAAGCGCTACCTGCAAGGAGCGCATCGCGATCGCTTACTGCATGCTTATGAGCGCGACGAAACGGCGCCTGACGGATTCAAGCCCATCGAATACGGCCGCGCGATTGCGCGCGTCGCTGGCGAAATCGGGCGCATTCAATCGCAAGCTGGCCGTGACGCATCTTCGATCTTGGCCGAGCGGCTGGAGATCGCCGGCGGCGATTGGGTCGTCATCGGGCATCAGCGGAGAACGATCGTCAACGGGATTCTCAGCGTGGTGAGTATCCTCGTAGTTCTGCAACTCTGGCTCCTGACGGCGACCATGAACGCCTACCTCGGTGCCGATGACTCGATTTTAACGCCGGCGGCCTTGGCGAGCATCGTCTGCCTGCTTCTGAACGTCGGCTTGCTCCGTTACATTTATCGCCTGGAGAGCCGATAAAAGACAGGAACTCACGCCGCGCGCTTTGTTGAAGGGAGTTTTTCTGCTTGAGTCGATCAAATCTGCCATCGAGGACCTGCATCCGGCCTATTTTGCCATGGTTATGGCGACCGGGATCGTGTCGATTGCCAGCGACCTGCTGGAGATGAGCGTCATCGGCGTGGCGCTTTGCTGGTTAAATCTGATTTTTTTCGCAATTCTTCTGGCGCTGACGATCGCGCGTCTGATCTGGCACCGGACACTTTTTTTGCGCGATTTAATTGACCACAATCGCGCGCCGGGTTTTTTTACGACAGTCGCGGCAACCTGCATTTTGGGGAGCCAATGGCTGATCATTTTCCAGACTTCTCGTTTGGCGCTGGCGCTCTGGCTGTTTGCGATCGTCCTGTGGATGATTTTCACCTATTCGATTTTCACGGGAGTCACGATCAAGGAAACGAAACCGACTCTTGCTGAAGGGATTCATGGCGGTTGGCTGATTGCCGTTGTGGCGACCCAAGCCGTATCGGTCCTCGGCGCGCGGCTTGCGCCTGTATTCGATTCCGAAGCTCAGCCAATCATATTTTTCGCGCTCTCGATGTGGCTTTGGGGCGGGATGCTGTACATCTGGATGATCTCGCTGATCTTTTACCGTTATGTATTTTTCCCGATGGCGCCGTCCGACCTGACGCCGCCCTATTGGATCAACATGGGCGCAGTGGCGATTTCGACATTATCGGGTGCAACTTTGATTCTCGACGCACAAAGATCGCCGCTGCTTCAAAGTATGCTGCCTTTTCTGCGAGGGTTTACGCTATTTTTCTGGGCCACCGGCACCTGGTGGATCCCGATGCTCGTGATATTGGGCCTGTGGCGCCATGTCTATAAACGCTTCAAGCTCGCCTACGATCCGCTTTATTGGGGCGTTGTGTTTCCGCTGGGCATGTATACCGCATGCACGTTTCAGCTGGCGAAGGCGATGAGGTTGGAATTTTTGTTCTGGATCCCGCGGGTATTTGTCTATATCGCGTTATTTACATGGGCTGCAACATTCACTGGCTTAGTGCGCTCTTTGGGGGCGGAATTGAAAACTCTGCGCGCGCTTCAAGCGCGGCTGGGTTCCTGATTCGGCGGAGCGAGGGCACCCGCTTGCACTTCTCGCCGCCGTAAGTATCTGCGCTCGCGAACGTATTCATCTTCGAAATGGCGCAGCCGACCCGCCATTAGGTTACTCCTGCCAATATAGCCGACGATGCGGCGCGGGTCGCGTCGGCTTACGACAGGCAAGCGGCCGATGTTGTTATGGACCATCTTACTGACCGCTTCATATAGAAGCTCGTCGGCGTAGCTGACAATCACATTATGACTGCCCGCGGCAGAAACGGTTATTTCATTGTGGCCATTTTCCGCCAGGGCACGAATCACGTCGCCGCGGGTAATGATGCCAGCCAGGCGCTGTTTGTCGTCCACGAGCAATAGCCCTTCGTGCCGGCTCACTTCCGGCTCACCATGCGCAATCCGATCGGACAATTCCGCGAGAGGCATTTTAGCGGGAATGAGCGGCGGGTTTTTATCCATGACTTCGCCGACCCGCACCATGGTGAGCGGATCGACGCCGTACTCGCGCATGACATGATAGCCGCGACGGGCGACTTTTTCGGTGAGAATCGATCGGCGTAAGAGTAAGACGGTCACGCCATGCGCTGCGACGCACCCCGCGAGCAAGCCCGGCAAGAGATTGAGATCCTGCGTCAGCTCCAATGCGAAAATCATGGACGTCAGCGGCGAGCGCATCGTGCCGCCCATCATGCCTGCCATGCCGATCAGCGCCCAAACTCCGGTATCG
>DATBEY010000233.1:0-11978 GCA_036558765.1 Binatia bacterium
TTATAAAACCCAGATGACATTAAGATTGTTAATCAATTTAGCTTTTATGCCTAATTTAATTAACTCGCTCGACGAAATTGACTTAAAAATACTGGACATTCTGCAATTGGACGGGCGTAGACGACTTGCGGACATTGCCGAGCAAGTGGATTTATCTGCACCGGCAGTGATGGAGCGAGTTAAGAAGCTCGAATCGGGCGGGATTATTCGCGGCTATCAGGCGCTGTTGGATAGTAAAAAAGTCGGCAAGGATATTACCGCGTTCATCGGCGTCTCCATTGGAAATCAGCGTGACATGGATAAATTTGCGCGCCAGATGATGAAGTATTCTGATGTATTGGAATGTCATCATGTTACCGGTGATGAAAGTTTCATCCTGAAGGTCAAGTCGGCGAACACCGGTTCGCTGGAAAAACTGTTGGGCGAAATTCGCTCGGTCGAGGGCGTGACTCGGACCGTTACTCGGGTCGTTCTGTCAACAGCCAAAGAGGGGCAAACGCTCGAGCTCGCCGCTGACCTGGTAGAACTTGCCCACGCCAGAAAAAAATAACGCTTTGTGACGCCGTTATCATTTTCGAGTTCAAGTTTATACAAGGACATTGTGCTTGATTGAGTTAATGATGAACTTGAACTGAGCGGGCATGTGCAGAAAGGGAAGATCATGAGATTATCGGGATTGCCGCCTAAGCAAGGACTATACGATCCACGTTTCGAGCATGACGCTTGTGGCGTCGGCTTTGTGGTTCACATGAAAGGGGAAAAGTCCCATGAAATCGTCGATCAGGCACTGACGATTTTACAGAATCTCGATCATCGCGGCGCCTGCGGGTGCGAGGAAAACACGGGTGACGGCGCAGGGATTTTGATGCAAGTGCCGCATGGCTTTTTAAAAGATGCGTGCGCCGGTTTGGGTTTTGAACTGCCTGATCCCGGCGAGTACGGTGTCGGCATGATTTTTTTACCGGATCATCGTGAACAGCGCCGCCGGTTTGAAAAAAAGATTGAAAAGATTATTGCCGAGGAGGGACAAACCTGTCTCGGCTGGCGCAAGGTTCCCACCGACAATATGTACTTGGGTGAGAGCGCGAAGGAGTGCGAGCCCTTCGTGCGGCAAGTCTTTATTGGACGTGCCGCCAAAATTCATGACGAAATAGAGTTCGAGCGCAAGCTCTACGTGATCCGGCGGCGGGCGGAAAACGCGATCCGTTATGCGGGGCTTCCGGGCGGCGACTTCTTTTATGTTCCGAGCATGTCCTGCCGCACTCTGATCTACAAAGGCATGCTGACGCCGCGGCAGGTGACAACCTTTTATCCGGATCTATCCGACCCGTTGGTGGAAAGCGCTATCGCCGTAGTGCACTCGCGCTTCAGCACGAATACGTTTCCAAGTTGGGGACGTGCGCACCCCTATCGCTACCTGATCCATAACGGTGAGATCAATACGCTGCGGGGCAACGAAAATTGGATGCATGCGCGCCAGGGCATGCTGGCCTCCGATCTGTTTGGCAGAAATTTGAACGATGTTTTCCCGATCATTCAGGACGACGGCAGCGATTCTGCGAAATTCGACAATTGTCTAGAGTTTCTGGCCTTGAGCGGCCGTTCCTTGCCTCATGCGGTGATGATGATGATTCCCGAACCTTGGGAAAATCATGAAAGCATGGACGCCAAAAAGCGCGCCTTCTACGAGTTCCATAGTAGTTTGATGGAGCCCTGGGATGGTCCGGCATCAATCGCCTTTACGGACGGAACGGTGGTGGGCGCGGTGCTCGACCGGAACGGGCTCAGACCCTCGCGCTATTATGTGACCAAGGACGATCTGGTCATCATGGCTTCCGAAGTCGGTGTCCTCGACGTGCCGGCCGAACGAGTTTTGGAAAAGCGGCGGCTTCAGCCCGGTCGAATGTTTCTCGTGGATACTAGCGAAGGCCGGATTATTAGCGATGAAGAGTTGAAAGAAGAGATGGCAGCCGCTAAGCCGTACGGCGAGTGGCTGAACAAAAATCTCGTGCGATTCGGCGACCTGCCCGACGTCGCTGAAAAAGAACCGGCCATCAACCATCAGGCAACGCTGCAGCGGCTACAGGCGTTCGGGTACGACTTTGAAGACTTGCGCGTCAACATCGGGCCGATGGCGCAAAACGCGATTCAGCCGGTGGGTTCGATGGGTACAGATACGCCGTTGGCCGTTTTGTCCGATAAACCCCAATTGCTTTACAACTACTTCAAGCAGTTGTTTGCGCAGGTCACCAATCCACCCATCGATCCAATTCGTGAAGAGCTCATTACCTCGACGACCCTCACGCTCGGCAGCGAAGGTAATCTCATCGATCCCCGGCCGGAGAGTTGCAGGCAGCTCAGATTGCCGGAGCCGATCTTGAAGAACTCCGAAATGGAAAAGCTCCGAAGCATCAATCAGCCGGGAATCAAGTCCAACACTTTGCCAATTCTCTTCAATCCGAATGAAGGGAAAACGGGGCTGGAGCGGGCTTTGAACCTTATGTTCGAGGCGGCGGATCAAGCGATCGCTGAAGGAGCGACGATTTTGATCTTGTCGGATAAAGGAGTCGATCGCTCCCATGCGCCCGTTCCCGCGTTGCTCGCGACCGCAGGATTGCATCATCATCTGATTCGCGCTGGCACGCGCACGCGAGTGGGACTCGTGCTCGAATCGGGAGAACCGCGGGAAGTGCATCATTTCTGCCTTCTGCTCGGCTACGGCGCGCAGGCGATCAATCCGTATCTGGTCTACGAATGCTTGAACGATATGATTCACGAAGGTTTGCTCAACAACATCAGCTATCATGATGCCGTCAAGGGCTATGACAAAGCAGTGTACAAGGGCGTCGTCAAAGTGATGGCGAAGATGGGGATCTCCACGATCAAGTCCTATTGCGGAGCGCAAATCTTCGAGGCGGTCGGACTAAACCGAGAATTGGTCGACAAGTATTTCACTTGGACCCCGTCGCGGGTCGGCGGGGTCGGCCTGGAAGAGATCGCTCGCGAAGCCGAGCAACAGCATGTCCGCGCGTTTCCGACCTATCCGCTCAACGGTCACACGCTCGACGTCCATGGCAAGTACCAATACCGCAAGGACGGCGAACTGCATTTGTTCAATCCGCGCACGATACATCTTTTGCAAAAAGCCGCACGGAACAATGACTACAAAACGTTCAAAGAATACACGCGCCTGATCGACGATCAGTCAGAGCGCTTGGCGACCTTGCGCGGATTGATGCGTTTGAAATACGCCGAGCAGCCGATTCCCATCGAGGAAGTAGAGCCGGTGGATGAAATCGTCAAACGGTTCAAAACCGGCGCCATGTCCTACGGCTCCATCAGTAAAGAGGCACACGAAGCGCTGGCGGTCGCGATGAACCGCATCGGCGGCAAAAGCAACACCGGCGAGGGCGGCGAGGATCCGGCGCGCTATGTTTTGGAGCCCAACGGCGATTCGAAAAATAGCGCGATCAAGCAGGTCGCCTCGGGCCGTTTCGGCGTCACCAGTTATTATTTGACCCAGGCAAGAGAGCTGCAGATCAAAATGGCCCAGGGCGCTAAACCCGGAGAGGGTGGCGAGTTGCCCGGCCGCAAGGTTTATCCCTGGATTGCCAAGGTGCGTCACTCCACGCCAGGTGTCGGGTTGATTTCGCCGCCGCCGCACCACGATATTTACTCCATCGAAGATTTGGCCCAGCTAATTCACGATCTTAAAAATTCCAATCATCGCGCGCGCATCAGCGTCAAACTCGTTTCCGAGATCGGCGTCGGTACAATTGCAGCCGGTGTCGCCAAGGGTCATGCTGATGTCGTTTTGATCAGCGGCCATGACGGCGGCACCGGCGCATCCCCGCAAACCAGTATCAAACACGCTGGCTTGCCGTGGGAATTAGGTCTGGCCGAAACTCATCAGACCTTGGTGCTCAACAATTTGCGCAGCCGAATCGCGGTGGAGACCGATGGTCAGCTGAAGACCGGTCGAGACGTCGTCATCGCCGCGCTCTTAGGCGCGGAGGAATTCGGTTTTGCCACAACCGCGTTGGTGACGTTGGGCTGCATCATGATGCGTGTCTGCCATCTCGATACGTGCCCTGTCGGCGTAGCAACGCAAAATCCGGAGCTCCGGAAAAAATTCGCCGGCGATCCGGCGCACGTAGTGAACTTTATGCGGTTCATCGCGCAGGAAATGCGCGAACACATGGCCGAGTTGGGTTTCCGTACGATCAACGAAATGGTTGGACGCTCGGACAAACTCGAAATGCGGCGTGCGGTCGAACACTGGAAGGCCAAGGGCCTCGACTATTCCGCTATTCTCTACCAGCCCCCGATGGGTCCCGAGGTTGGACGCTATTGTCAGATTCCGCAGAATCACGGCTTGGAGAACGCCCTGGACAATCAGGTGTTGCTCGATCTCGCGGCGCCGGCGCTGGAACGGAAGGAAAAAATCAAGGCGAAGCTCGACATTCGCAACACCAATCGTGTGGTCGGAACCATTCTTGGCGGCGAGGTCACGCGCCGCTTCGGTCCGCAAGGATTGCCCGAAGATACCATCCATTTTCATTTCCAAGGATCCGCGGGGCAGAGCTTCGGCGCGTTCATTCCGCCGGGCATGACCCTGGAGCTCGAGGGCGACGCCAACGATTACTTTGGCAAGGGGCTTTCCGGAGGCAAGGTCGTTTTGTACCCGCCGGAAGGCTCGACCTTTGTTCCGGAAGAAAACATAATCGTCGGTAACGTCGCTTTTTACGGTGCGACGAACGGTGAAGCTTACATTCGTGGCATGGCCGGCGAACGCTTCGGCGTGCGCAACAGCGGTGTGCGCGCGGTGGTCGAGGGTGTCGGTGACCATGCTTGCGAGTATATGACCGGTGGGCGAGTGGTGGTGATCGGGAAGACCGGCCGTAATTTTGCGGCCGGGATGTCGGGCGGGATCGCATTCGTATTCGATGAAGACGGCACGTTCAAGAATCGCTGCAACTTCGAGACGGTGAGTTTGGAGCGGCTGACGGAGCGCGATCTTCAAGAAGTCGAAGAAATGCTCAAGCGCCATGCGGTCTACACCCGCAGCACTTGCGCCTGGCGACTGCTGGCTCTTTGGCAGGAGACGGCGCCAAAATTCGTCAAAGTCATGCCGAAAGATTACCGCCGTGTCTTGGAAGCGCTCGAAGAGGCGGAAGCCAAAGGTTTAGTCGGTGACGATGCACTGATGGCCGCATTCGAAGCGAACAAAAACGATGCGGCTCGGGTCAGCGGGAACTGAGCTCGCTCGTCATTCGGTCGGGCTTTATTTTGAGTCTGTTCCACTCGACTCAAAGCCTATTCTAAACGTTTTAACTTGGCGGCATCGCGTCGGCGATACGGCATGTGTGAAGCATTGTCAGGAGTATTTTGGTGATGGGTAAACCGACGGGTTTCATGGAATACAATCGGGAACTTCCTCCGGATCGCTCGCCGCTGGAGCGTGTAAAAGACTGGAACGAGTTCCACGAGCATTTTTCAGAAGAAAAACTGCGCCAGCAGGGCGCGCGCTGCATGGACTGCGGCATTCCATTTTGCCACACGGGTCAGTTGATCAGCGGCATGGCCTCCGGCTGTCCGGTCAACAATCTGATCCCAGAATGGAATGATCTTGTTTATCGCGGCCTGTGGAAAGAAGCCCTCGAACGTTTGCACAAAACCAACAACTTTCCGGAGTTCACCGGCCGGGTCTGTCCGGCGCCTTGCGAAGGATCGTGCGTGCTCGGTCTGAACGAGCTTCCGGTAGCGATTAAAACCATCGAGTGCGCCATTATCGATAACGGCTTTGCTCAGGGATGGGTGGCAGCCGATGCGCCGGAAAAACGGACGGGAAAAAAAGTCGCAGTGATCGGCTCGGGCCCGGCGGGTCTCGCCGCGGCCGCGCAACTCAATCGCGCCGGTCACCTTGTTACCGTGTACGAACGCGCGGACCGCATCGGCGGATTGCTCATGTACGGCATCCCCAATATGAAGCTTGATAAAAAACTCGTTCAGCGGCGCATCGATGTCATGGCCGCGGAGGGTGTCAAGTTTGTCGCGAATGCGCACGTAGGAGTCGATCTTCCGGCCGCGAAATTGAAGACGGAGTTCGACGCTGTGGTGATCTGTACCGGCGCGACCAAACCGCGTGACTTGCCGATTCCCGGGCGAGAGTTGAAGGGCATCTATATGGCGATGGAATTTCTCCGCGCCAACACGAAAAGTCTTCTCGACTCACAGCATCGTGATGGTTGCTTTATCTCGGCGAAGGACAAACATGTGGTCGTTATCGGGGGTGGCGATACCGGAACCGATTGCGTTGGCACCGCGCTGCGGCACGGCTGCAAGAGCCTGACCCAGGTGGAAATTTTGCCGCGCCCACCGGATACCCGGCAGCTCGACAATCCATGGCCGGAATGGCCGAAGGTCTACAAGCTCGACTACGGGCAAGAAGAAGCTGCGGCCCGATTTGGCGGTGACCCGCGCGTCTACCTTACCACCGGAGAAAAATTTGTCGGCGACGAATCAGGCCAGGTCAAGGAGCTCCATATCTATGAAGTGGCTTGGGAACGCAATGAGCAAGGCGCTTTCGTGCCGAAGCGGGTTACGGGCTCGGACAAAGTTTTGCGCGCCGACCTTGTCTTGTTGGCCATGGGTTTTTTGGGACCGGAAGATTCCGTCCTGACGGACCTCGGAGTGGAACGCGACCCGCGCTCCAACGCTAAAGCCGACTATGGGCAATTCGCCACGAACGTGCCGGGAATATTCGCGGCGGGCGACTGCCGGCGCGGCCAAAGCCTGGTCGTCTGGGCGATCAACGAAGGGCGCGGCGCCGCACGGGAATGCGATCGTTACCTGATGGGAAGAACCGATTTAGCGTGACCTCACGCAGAATGGCTGGCTGGGCGCAGCATGCTGCGCCCCTACCGGCGCGTTAGCCGGTCCTTGTAACTGTTTATTTGACCCACAAATTATTCAAGTCCCCAATATTGGGCAACAAGCCTAAAGAAATTCCCGACTGCAGGATTTTGTTTTGCGACTGAAAAAAAGCCTCGCCCCATTTGTCGGCGGCGTTGGCTTGATTCTGCTTAAACCCGGCGGCGATTTCCTCCGGCGTGCTCAGATTGAAAAGCTCTTTTGCTTTTGATTTAAAAAAATCTTCATCCTGTCCCGTTTTAATCATGTGAATCGCGTCGGCATAGGCGCTACGAATCGCCTTCAGCAATTGCGGCTGCTTTTCGACAGTTTCCTTGAGTATGCCCACGCTTGACTTCAGCGGCGGCGCGCCAAAAATGTTCTCCAGTTCGATATCGAAGTCGAGGAGTACGCGATATTTGCCCGACATGACCAACCTCGTGGTGTGTGGTTCGAACATATTGATCGCCTCGACTTCCCCACGTTCCAGAAGCGCAATCAGCGCGCCGGTTTCCGCCGGAACGTTCTGGAAATCCTTTTCAATGTCGAGCTTCTGCTCTTTGGCAATTACCGCCGAGAAAAAATAAGCGCCGGTCACGCGCGCAAAGTTGCCGATCTTCCTTCCCTTCAGGTCGGCGAACGACTTGTAGGGCGCATCTTTCCTCACCACCCAGGAATTGCCCGACCAGATTTGCGGCGCAATCAGGCGAATATCCGTGCCGCTCTTCACCAGATTGACCGCCGTGCTGGGTTGCATTGAGCTCGCCAGGGTTCGACCGAGCTTGACCGCATTCGCGGCCTCGGTGAAATCCATCATCATGTTCGTGATTTTGATACCGTACTTGTTGTCGAGCTTTTTGTTTTCGATAAGCGCGGCAATGTAGCCGGATTGGCCGGCAGCGCTAGTCGCAATGTTTATGGGAGTCAAAGCTTGGCCGGCGCCCGCCGGCAGCGGTACGAATGCAGCCAGCACCCAGAGTGGGAGAATCAGACGCAATCGGGTAAATCTCATCATGATTCGATATCCTCCTTCAGACTGACCTTGTTTTCGAGCTCGGCGGCAAATTGGTAGATATCGGGCCCCCAATGATGTGGTGACGGGAGCGGATTCGGCACGTAAGCATCGAGCCGCGCAGGCCGCTGAGTCAATGTCACGACGTAATCTCCCATATAAGCCGCTTCGGCGAGATTGTGTGTGACAAAGACAACCGTGCGGTGGAGCTGCTCACAGAGCCGCCGCGTGGTTTGGCGTAATTGCCGCGCGGTAAGCTCATCGACGCTGGCGAAGGGCTCGTCCATGAGGACGATATCCGACTCGATCGCCAGCGCGCGCGCCAGTCCGACCCGCTGGCGCTGTCCACCCGAGAGGTAGAGCGGAAATTGATTGACGTATTCTTCGAGGCCGACGAGATTCAAATAATGCGTCACGCGCGATTCCCATTGACTGCGCGGTACACCGGCGCCTTGCAATGCCAGGCTAATGTTTTCCCCGATGGTTTTCCACGGCAACAATCGGGGGCTTTGAAAAACGTAGCCGATAAGGGGCCGCTTCCCGGGTTTGTCGCGATTGATAAAAATAAGCTCTCCACGATCGAGGTTTTCCAAGCCCACCATGGAATTGAGGAGCGTCGATTTGCCGCATCCTGAGGGGCCGATCAATACCGTGACGCAGCCCTCGCGCGCCTGGAAAGATAATCGATCGATGATTTTGAACGGTCGGCCATCCTCGCGACGAAACCACTTTTCGGCGTCTTTGACCCAAAGCTCTGCCATTAGCGTCTCCAGACCTCGACCCTCGGCCGCCAGGCAGTGAGGCGCCGCTCCGCGAAATTGATGAGACCGTATTCGATCACGATCATGGCAATGACGAAGGTTATCGTCCAGGCGATCACGCCTTCCATGTTGAAGACCTGGTAGGATTTCATCACTTGATAGCCGACGCCGTTGCTGGTTCCGAACATCTCGACCACAACAACGACTTTCCAGGCGAGACCGAGACCGTAGCGCGTTGCGGCGAAAATATTCGGCACGAGCTGCGGCAAGATGACCTGGGAAATCTTCATCCACTTCGTGAACTGAAAGACACGGCTCATGTCGATGAGCTCTTTGTCGAGGGATTTGACTCCGGCCCAGATGTTGATCACGAGCATGGGGAAGATGGTCACGGTCACGGCAAAATAGGGAGAAAATTCATTGATCCCGAATAGCATGACAGCGATGAGCGCCCACATCAGTCCGGGAATCGTGAGGCCGAGCACCACCAGCGGTTGAAAAAAACGTTCGCCCATGGCGACCGTGCCCATGTAAATGCCGACACCGATGCTGAAAAACATCGCGATCACGGCACCGACGAAAACGCGGCGCAAGCTCTGAAACATGTGAAAAAAGAAGGTGCCGTCACTCACCAACCGAACAGCTTCCTGAAGAGTATTCATCGGACTCGGCAGCAGGCGTGGATAGATCAAATATAAAGACCACCAGATTGCGATGACGCTACCGACTGCTAGAACCGGCGGCAAGAAGCGGCCGGCCCAGTCGCGTGCCGTTCCAGTTTCCAAGGGCGGGAGGGTTTCGGCTCCGGCAACGCCGACCTGCCGAGCGGCGGCAAGAGCTGAACGATGGGGTTCAGGGCTCACAGCTAAAGTAGTGCTATAGAACGGCGTTTATTGTCAATCCGGAGGGCGGCAACACTCAAGCACTGATTCTTAAATGGCTGAAAGCGAGCCTAGCAGGATAGCTGGCGTACGCAGTCGTCGGGCGTGCAAACAGCGCCGCGGCTAGCGCACATTTTGCTGTTGCCGCAGCCGATCGAGGTCCTGTTGGGTTTGATTGCGACGGATTTGGTCTTGGAGCGAGTCGATCCGCTGTTGCCGTTGAAATTCATCGATTTGCTGTCTCTGCCGGAGCGGATCACGTTCTCGCTGGATTCGCTCTAGCTGCTGATCATTTTGTAGCCGTTGGAGTTGTTGGTCGTTTTTCAATCGATCCAGCTGCTGCTGCGTTTGACCAGCTTCGGGTTGCTGGGGTTGCGTCGGTTCGTTTTTCTGCTGTTTGATCTGGTCAAGCTGATGCTGGAGCTGATTGAGATCTTGCTCGCGTTTGAGGTTGTCGAGCTGCTCCTGCCGCTTTAACTCCTTGGCTTTTTCTTCCTGGCGGGCTTTCGTTTGGTCTTGCAAAATTTCATTGAGCTGGTCTTCCGCTGCAAAAACAGCTGAAAAGCCGCCCAAAAAGAAGGTAATCAGCATCGTGAAGATCATCTGCGAACTCAAGTGTATAAGACATCAAAACAAACTAATCGGATGTTGGCAAACTGAAAATGGGCGCGATAGGCGTATGCAAATTGCCGGACTGGTGAAAATGGGCCAATCAACATTCACTTGCAGAACGCCGAGCCTGCCCTTGCGGTCCTGGGCTCCGTGCCTCCGTTGCGGCAGCTCATCGCACTTTTTCCTCAGGTCTGATTTTGATAAAACATTGCAGCAAAGGAGATAATCCTATGGGCCATATGCTGGAGGGCAAATGGGTAGACGACGATCGAATCACAGCGGACGTGCGCGGTGCTTTTGTCCGCGCCGACTCTCAATTTCGTAGCTGGGTTACGCCTGACGGTCGCGCCGGACCGTCAGGCAACGGCGGATTCAAAGCTGAGCCGGCCCGGTACCATCTTTTCGTCTCGTACAATTGTCCGTGGGCGCACCGGACGATTATTTTTCGCAAGCTCAAAAACTTGGAAGGCGTGATTTCCATGTCACTAGCCGATAAGCCCAAAACGGCAGGGTGGGCCTATGGCCAAGCGATCGATGATTTTCAGCCGGAGGAAGATGGCGTCTTTCGATTGCATCAGGTTTACGCGGCTGCGGACTCCAGCTACACAGGAAAAGTGACTGTGCCAACGCTCTGGGACCGCGAACGTCGCACGATCGTGAACAATGAGTCTTCCGAGATTATCCGCATGTTTAATTCGAGTTTTCGCGCCCATACGAATGTCGCGTACGATTTTTATCCGGAAGAGCTGCGCGCCGAGATCGATCGGATCAACGATTTCGTGTACAGCCATTTCAACAACGGCGTTTATCGCGCAGGGTTTGCCCGAACGCAGGAGGCGTACGAAGAAGCAGCCAAAAAAGTCTTTGTTTGTTTGGATCAAATGGAAGAGTGGCTCGGAACGCGGCGTTATTTGGGCGGTGAGCGTCTTACCGAGGCCGATTGGCGTGCTTTTCCCACATTGCTTCGCTTCGATCCAGTTTATCACGGGCACTTCAAGTGCAATCTACGCCGTGTGCAGGACTATCCGAATCTGCGCAACTATTTGCGTGAGCTCTACCAATGGCCGGGGATCAAAGAGACCTTTGATTTGCAAAAAACCAAGGCGGGTTACTACAGTCAGCGCAATGTTAATCCAACCGGGATCGTGCCCATTGGACCGGACATGAGCCATCTTGATTTGCCGCACGATCGCGAGCGGCTTCGCGCCATAGGTTAAGGGCCTTAACCGCTTTTATCTCCGGAAGTACGGCTAAATCCGATTAACCGTTTGCGGGCCGACTTTTTCGATGGTCACACGAATGATCACGCGTTTTTCATCGGCCATTTGTCTTTTATAATCTTCCCAGCTTTTGTGCTCGCCACGGACCTGCTTGTACCAATAAACGAGCGTATCCATGGCGTCGGGCAGGTCGATGATTTCCGCCCGGCCATGAATTTGCACGAATTTCGACCCGCTGTACTGCTCGCCAAACACCAGCAGTGACACGCGCGGGTCGCGCCGCAAATGTTTGACTTTGTAAGTTCTGCCGCGGGAAGTGATGATCACGCGTCCTTCAGCATCGATTCCCGGTGATACGAACGTCATCTGCGGCCAGCCGTCCGTTTGCCGCACCGCGATGCAAGCTCGATGGTTTTGCTGCAGAAATCTTTGCGCATCATAAATATCCACTTTTGCTCCTCAGTCAATCGCCATGGCCATTGGTTCCCCAGGTTCTGCCGTCGATCCACATCTTGGCCAATTCGAGAGCGTATCTGTCAGCTTGTTTCTGGCTTTCGAATGTCATCCGGCGCCGGCCGAA
>DATBEY010000234.1:0-6082 GCA_036558765.1 Binatia bacterium
TTGCCTATTGGATCATTTGATCACAAGGGCGAAGGATTTATTCTCTCTCTTGGCCCTTTTCGCGGCTCTTTTTTCCATCAAGGTCTTCAGCGGTTTCTTTTTCTCGTTCTTCCGACTCTCCTTGCCTTTGCTCATGATGGCTACTCCTTATCGCCGAGCGTCATAGGCTCAGCGAAAAATTTTATCAATTGACTGCACCTAGTCGGCATTACTCGGCCGCGCCCACCTTTGGACGCCACTTATCAAACCGATGCTCGTAGTGGTCTATAACACTGGTCAGGGTCATTCCTGAAATCGCGAAGATAAGAACTCCGACGAACACCTTATCCGTCTGAAAGGTGGCGCCGGCGACGGTGATCATGAAACCAATCCCCGCTGTCGCTGCGTAGAGCTCGCCGACCATGACGCCGATAAGAGCGCGACCCACCGCCAACCGCAAACCAGTCAATATGAATGGCACGGTAGACGGAAGCACGACAGACTTAAAGATCTGCCAATCCGAAGCGCCAAAACTTCTTGCCGCGGTAAGGAGATTATGCGGCGTCGTCTTCACTCCGTCGCGGGTGTTGATCAGCAAGGGGAAGACAGCGCCAAGAAAAATAATACCGACCTTGGAGATAATGCCGATGCCCAGCCAAATAATGACGAGGGGCAAGAGAGCGATTCGTGGGGTCGCATTCATGGCGTTAACAAATGGGTCGCAAATGTAGGCGAATCGCTTGTACCACCCGATCGCGATGCCAAAAGGGACGGCGACAAGAACGGAAAGCAGGTATCCCCAGACAAATTCGATGCCGCTGACGTACAAGTCGTTATAGATCTCTCCCGAAGCAAACATTTGATAAGCGGCCGTGAACACGAAAGATGGCGCACTCATGAACATGGGGTTGATGAGTTGTAGCGTATTGCCGCACAACTCCCAAGCGGTCAGAAACAGGATCACGGCAGCTGCACCCAGGATCTTCTTTTCCTGGATAAGATAAAACTTATAAAGGCTTGAGGCCTCCGCCACTCTAACGTCTAATAATAACTCTTCTTGAGCCGTCTGGTTGGCCATCGATCTACCCTCCTGGTTTTCGGGTCGGCAAAGTTGCTTGTCGCCCAGCCTCGCGAATTAATAAGTCGAACTTCAAAAAATAACCTCGCAATTTGGAGCACTGTCGATAAAACATGACGTTATTTCATACGCGAGCTTAACTTACGCCGATGGTAAGAGATTGCTGTCCAATATTGGACAAGATCGGAAATAATTATTCGGTAGTTACGACCGCCAGAACGAGAATATCGTGCCGATTGTGAAACGATGATCGACTTACCACCGCTCCTCTTGAATCATATGAAGGAGAGAGTGAAAAAGAAATGTCACGTTAATTGGTGGGCCGTTCGCCGCGTCTAGCATAAGTTCTTGATAAGTGACAACGTGCTGTATGAAGAAAACATCCAAACAAAGTCTGGCTCTATACTTAACCGTACGTCAGACGGCTACAAAGCTTAAGGTTACACGCCAAGATATCCAGGAGGCAGTAAGACGGGGCCGGCTACTAGCTATGCAAACAGGTTCCGCATTATTAATCGCGCGTGCCGCCATCGAAGTTTATGCCAAGACGCGCGCCGGAAGAGCCCCGAAATAATCGTTGTTACGTTTGGCCCGGAAAGTCAGAGCCTGTCGCCGTCGAACCGACCTCGTCGCGCTAAGAATCTTCGTCTCACTGGAAAACACCGACCAATAATGACCTGACGTCGAAGAAATGGTTCCTGCGATCACTCTGAAGGACGGCAGCAATATCAAATATCTGCTCAAATCACCCCAAACCGACGCCTTGGAAGCCGCTAGAAAAGAAGGAATCTCAAAGGAGAAAGTCTCATCGTACGAGATTTCGCAATTAGGCACGGCTTTGAATATCGGTGAAAGCTCGTTGCCGCTTGACCTCGCGGTGAAGATTTCCAATGACTAGCGAGAAAAGCCGTTGCACTCGGATGCCCAGGGGAAAACGGTTCTGCTGTGAGGAGGCGCGATAGGTCGAGGGCATCATCGTTTAACCTCCCTTATCGGGAGTCGATCGAGAAAAAGGAAGGCACATGTCTAAGAATAAAGTGTTCATCGGCTATGACTATGACAATGACAAAGCTGCCAAGGAGCGGCTGCTCGGCTGGGACGTCAATAAAGAATTCGATTTCTCTTCCTACGACCGGTCCTTCGACTTTGCGGTCGACAGCGACGAGGCAAACGTCGTCAAACAGGACCTCGCCGCGCGCATCGGTGATGCCAGTCACTTTCTCTGCATCGTCGGTAAAGAGACCTACCGCAGCGCCTGGATGGCATGGGAAATCCGCAAGGCGATCGAGCTCAGGAAAAAGCTCGTGGTCGCTAAGACCGATTCGATTAACAACTCGCCGACCGGAATGCAGGGGGTTGGGGCCTCGTGGAGCACGATGTTCAACTTCGACTCCATCAAAAAGGCGATGAACTGACTCGAGTTCGTCGAGCCGATCACCGTTATAGCGGATCCTGTGCCGCGTAACTTTTGCCGCACGGCTTTCTAGGCCAAAAGCGAAAATGACGCGTAGAGCGGAAACGCGCTTCACTGTCAGCATTGTTGCTTCAACATTTCCTCGGCTCTAGATGTTCCTCACAACTGCCGAACTTGATAGCCTGTGAATGAGATCAATTTCCGCCGGATGAGCGTGCGGTATATGGATTGAAATTGTTACTTCGTCAGAAGCTGCTACGTAAAAAACATTCGGAAGCCATCGAACTTTCCCAGCTCGAAGAACCGATCCGGGCCGAACTCTTCAGCAGCGAGCGTCTCGAGCAGCACGGCGAAAGCCTCGCGGCGGCTCAGCGCGTCACGCCGTCGCCGCGCCAGGGCCGTCCACTATTGCCGCGCGTGCTGGACAACGGCGGAGTGCTTCTCGAAGCGTATCGTGCGATTGCCCGGGCGATTCGGGAGGAGCGCGCCATCACGCCTGCGGCGGAATGGCTGGTCGACAATTATCACATCGTCGACGAACAGCTGCGCGAAATCCACGACGACCTGCCGTCCGGCTATTATCGAGAACTGCCCAAGCTGGCGGAGGGGCACCTGCAGGGGTATCCGCGCGTCTACGGGCTCGCTTGGGCGTTCGTTGCGCACACCGACAGCAGGTTCGATCCGGAAATGCTGCGGCGCTTCGTGGGCGCTTACCAGCGTGTGCAGCCATTGACGATCGGCGAGCTCTGGGCGGTCGCCATTACCCTGCGCGTGGTGCTCGTGGAAAATCTCCGCCGCCTGGCAGAGCGCATCGTCCATGAACGCGCGGCGCGCCAAGAAGCCGACGCCCTAGCCGACCGACTACTGGATCTGGCGAACCGTTCCATGGGTCCTGCGGCGGCGATTCTGCGGGAGTTCGAGGGAGGCCCGCTGGCCCCCGCTTTTGCCGTACAGCTCGTCCAGCGGCTGCGCGATCAGGACCCGGTGGTCACGCCGGCGCTTCAGTGGCTCGAAAGACAGCTGGAGGCTCAGGGCATAACATCTGATGAGATTGTCCGGGTCGAGCACCAGCAGCAGGCAGCGATGAACGTGACCGTGCGCAACGTGATTACCAGCATGCGCCTGATTTCCGCCTTCGACTGGGCGGAATTCTTTGAGAGTGTCAGTCTCGTCGACGCGATACTCTGGACCGACAACGGTTTTGCCGCGCCGGATTTCGTGACGCGAGATCGTTACCGGCGTGCGATCGAAGAACTCTCGCGGCATTCGCCACACGATGAGCGTGAAATTGCCCGGCGGGCGGTTTCTCAGGCGAAACATTCCCGCGCCACCGCAGAGGAGGCCGGTCAGCCAGTGGCGGACCGGCGCGCGGATCCCGGCTATTACCTTCTCGCGAACGGGCGTGTTGCCTTCGAGCAGGAACTCGGCTTCCGCATGCCGATCAAGACGTGGCTTCGCCGCGCCTACGTCACCAACGCAACGTCTCGGTACCTTGTAACCATTGCGATCGTTAGCGGTCTGATCCTGACTTTGTTCCTGTTCAATTCGGGGGCAGCCGAAGTTGGTGTTGCGGCTCTGTTGCTCATTGCGCTTGTCGCTCTGGTACCGGCTTCGGATCTGGCGATCGCGTTGGTCAATCGTGAGGTCATGGAGCTGCTCGGGCCACAGGCGCTGCCGAGGCTGGCGCTCCGTGACGGAGTGCCAGCGGATCTTCGGACCTTGGTCGTCGTACCCACTCTCCTGACCGGCCACGCCCAGATTGCGGAGCAGATCGAGCGGCTGGAAGTGCACTATCTTGCAAATCCGGATGGCGATCTTCGTTTCGCGCTCCTTTCCGACTGGACCGACGCGCCTGAAGAAACCATGCCGGGAGACGACGAACTGCTGGCGGCAACGATTGAGGGCATCGCACGGCTGAACCAACGCCATGGCGCCGCCCCCGATGGGGGCGAGCGATTTCTTCTTTTCCACCGCCGGCGCGGTTGGAACGACAGCGAGCGAAAGTGGATCGGCTGGGAGCGCAAACGTGGAAAGCTTCATGAACTGAATCGCCTGCTGCGCGGCGCGGCCGATACGAGTTTCGTGCCAACAGGTGGTCGGGCACCAGTTGTTCCCTCCGCCGTCCGCTATGTGATCACCCTCGACGCCGACACGCGATTGCCAAGAGGGTCTGCCGTTCGATTGGTCGGCACCATAGCGCATCCCCTCAATCGGCCGAGATTTGACCCGCATTTCGGTCGAGTGGTCGAGGGCTACGCCCTGCTGCAGCCGCGCGTCACGCCGACCTTACCCACCGATCGTGAAGGGTCTCTTTTTCAGCGCATCTTCTCGGGGCCAGGCGGCATTGACCCGTACGCATCCGCAGTTTCCGACATTTACCAGGATCTTTTCGCTGAGGGTTCTTACATCGGTAAAGGGATCTACGACATAGATGCGTTTGAGGCGGCGCTCGCGGGGCGGGTGCCAGAGAATGTCTTGTTGAGTCACGATCTCTTTGAAGGGATCTTCGCGCGCGCAGGACTCGTCACCGATATCGAGTTCTTCGATGATTTTCCGCCGCACTATGCGATCGCCACGGCTCGCCAACACCGCTGGGCTCGCGGTGACTGGCAGTTGCTGCCGTGGATTCTCGGCTATGCGCGAGATGCAAGCGGCCATCGGATTCACGCGCCGATTCCCCTCATCAGCCGTTGGAAGATGCTCGACAATCTCCGGCGCACGCTGTCAGCCCCGGCCGCCGTTTTGACCTTGATCGCCGGCTGGACGCTCCCGTTCGCTGCGCCAGTGATCTGGACGACGTTTGTGCTGGCTGCCATCGCTATCCCTCCACTTTTGCCCGTCTTGACTGGGCTGATCCCGCATCGCCGCGGGATCTCAAAACGTAGCCACCTGCGTGCTGTCGGCACGGACCTGGTGCTTGCCGTGTCGCAGGTTGGACTCACGGTGACGTTGCTTGCCCATCAGGCATGGTTAATGACCGATGCGATCGTCCGCACACTCTTTCGCTTGTATGTGACGCGCCGAAAGCTGCTTGAGTGGGTGACGGCCGCGCAGGCGAAAGCTGCTTTCTATATCACCCTCGGGAGCGTCTATTACCGGATGGGCGGGGCCGTGCTGCTTGCTGCGGTAACAGCCATTTTCGTCCCATTCGGGCCGCCGGGAGCATGGCTGGTGGCGACGCCATTTTGTCTTCTCTGGGCGCTGTCGCCCATGGTGGCGCACTGGATCAGCCTGCCGCCGCGCGCGGCTGGGGCTCAGCCTCTTTCGGCAGACGACGCTCGCACCTTGCGGTTAACCGCGCGGCGAACTTGGCGCTTCTTCGAAACCTTTGTCGGTTCGGACGACCACGCCCTTCCGCCTGACAATTTTCAGGAACAGCCAACTCCGGTTGTGGCCCATCGAACCTCGCCCACCAACCTTGGGCTCTATCTGCTCTCGATCATCGCGGCGCACGATTTCGGCTGGATCGGCACGGTGGCGGCAATCGAACGGCTTGAAGCGACGCTCGGCACCATGAAGAGCCTCGAGCGTTTTCGGGGTCACTTCTATAACTGGTATGATACGCGTGACCTCCGTCCGCTCGATCCTAAATACATATCATCGGTCGATAG
>DATBEY010000235.1:0-6971 GCA_036558765.1 Binatia bacterium
TAGTGTAGAGTCTTTGCTAAGTGCGCGATCTTGGCGCTGAACTTTCCCGCGCCGAGGTTTTCCATCGGCAGCTTGTCCACGCCGATCAATTCGCCTCTTTGATTCGCGCCGGTCCACGTGATCAGCTGCAGGGACTGCGGCAGCGCGCCCGTCGTCTCGGCTTCGATGGTCAGCGGCGCGCCGCGAACCAGACGAGCATTTTTGGGCTCGATTTCGATGCCGGTTTTTGACGGTGGTAAATGAGCCAGCGGATCGGTCAGCATGCCAAAGGTGCCGCTCACCCAAGAAGGATTCAAGAGAACCATCGCGAGAACCGGCAGCGTCACAAAGCCGAGGAGGCGCAACCCGGATTTCAAGCGCTGTGTATCGAGGAGATCGGTAATCTGGAGATCGGCAATTTGTTTACGCGTCACGCGCAACAGCGCCAAAATCATCGAAGCCGAAGCACCGGTCGTGCCACGCTGCTCGACAACCTGAGGATAGAGTTGAAGCGAATTGATCAGGTTGTTGCGCAGTTTGGGTTGCTTCTGTTCGATATAAAGCGCTGCGGTTTCCGGCGAAAAGCGTCGCAAAAAATGAAAGACGGTCCAGCCGATCGCCGCGAGCAGCACGACGCCAGTCAAAAGGCTGTAGACGAGTGGCGCATAAGGAAAGATGTTCTTGAGCTCAGCTATGCCCGGTCCGAGTGCCAGAAGGACCAGGGCGCAGATGGCCGTAAGACACACGCCCTCAATAGCGCGGAGCAGCTTGAATCTGCGCGTGAAGCGGTTCAGAAACCGCGACAAGTACTGATATTCTTCTTGTCCCATGGCGCAAAAATCAGCGTCATCTTATCGCCGTTAATAGGGGTTGTCTATGCCTGCGTCGCGTCATCGGCCAAGTGGCAAGAGCCAATCGCTTATGCTATGCAAATTGGATACATGAGAGCCGAAGAGAAAGGAATAGAACGCGCGCATGGATAATATCGTTAGCGAGATTTTCGAGCTGCACGAGGGACATGAAGACGAATTTGGCGAGGACGGCGATGAGATGCTCATGGATGAAGATCATCCCATGTGGCGATCCGAGCGGATCACACTCAATTCCGTCGGCATCGATATCGGCTCTTCCACTTCGCACCTGATTTTTTCGCGCTTAACCTTGCGCCGCCAGGGCGTCGCGCTCTCAAGCCGGTTTGTGGTCATCAATCGTGAAATCATTCATGAGTCGCCGATTCTGTTAACGCCTTACGTCGACAAGACCACGATCGATACGAATCGTTTGGCAGATTTTATTCATGAAGCTTATCGCCAGGCCAACGTCACTCCGGAAGATATCGATACCGGTGCGCTCATCGTCACCGGTGAGGCGGCGAAAAAGAAAAATGCTGAAGCGATTTCCGCGTTGTTTTCCGCCGAGGCGGGAAAATTCGTCTGCGCCACGGCGGGCCACAACCTCGAAGCGATCCTGGCCTCCTACGGTTCGGGCGCTGTCCACATGACTTATCATGAGGGCGGTGATTTTACTGTGATGAATGTCGACGTCGGCGGCGGCACCAGCAAAATCGCTATCGTTCAGGGCGGTAAAGTCATCGATACCTGCGCGGTGGAAGTCGGCGCCCGGCTCGTCGCGATGGATGAGAATGGCGTAATCAACAGACTCGAAGATACCGCGCTTAAAATCGCCAAAATGGCCGGTATCGACCTGCGTCTTGGCGACAAAATGACGGACGACGATAAAGAAAAGTTCGCCAAGGCGCTTTGCGACTCGCTCTTCGAAGTGATGGAACGGGGGCCGCTCTCGCCGCCGGTGCAAGATCTTTTGCTGACGCCCAATCTCGAGTTTAAAGATCCGATTCACGCGGTGATGTTTTCGGGTGGCGTGTCTGAGTTCGTCTACGGCTACGAGAAGCGCAATCTGGGTGATCTCGGCGTGCAGCTCGGGAAGAAAGTCCGCGCGAGGGCCAACCAGCTCAATGGCGGGAACGTTCCGTTGCGTCCGGCGGAGGTGCGGATTCGTGCTACGGTCATCGGCGCTTCGCAGTACACGGTGCAGGTCAGCGGCAATACGATTTATCTTTCGCATCCCGATCTGTTGCCGCTGCGCAATTTGCAAGTGGTCACGCCGCAATTCGAGCAGCGTGAAACGATCACGGTGGCGGATATACGCGATGCGGTGACCCGAGCGTTGCAGCGATTCGATGCTCAGGATACGGAGCGCACAGTCGCGCTAGCGATCCGCTGGGAGCTCGGACCGTCTTACCCCTTGATTCGGACTCTGGCGGAGGGCCTGGTGAGCGCCATGAAAGACCATATCGATCATGGTCAGCCGTTGGTACTGGTATTCGATGCCGATATCGCCAAGCTCATGGGCAATATCATCGAACGGGAGCTGATCCCCGGCGCCGGCATCATATCGATCGATGGTATCGATCTGAAGGATTTTGATTTTATCGATATCGGCCAAGAGCTGCCCGATGCCAAGGCCGTACCGGTAGTCATCAAGTCACTGATTTTCCGCCATACCGAGCATGGTCGCGGTCACGCCCATCATGCGCATTAACACTATGAGCGAATATAGAAGATTGGCGATCGAAGATGGCGTGCAGCATCTGACCAAACCACTGAGTTGATTGGCCATCTTTGCGCACGTTACATTGACTTTGCAGAGGTATTTTCATAGTTTGAGATATCATGTAGTTGCGGGTGCTTAATTATTATGGAAGAAGCCAGTGGACTGCAGAATTTTCTGGAAATTGTCACCAAGCCTGACAATATTCCGATTGTCGCAATGTTAATTCTGGTGATTTTCTTCACCTGGTTGGGCCTGCGTGAAGCGTTCAAAAACGATAAATTGATTGAAGAAGGCAGAGAAGACGAAATCCCCAACAATATGTGGAAATAAATGTTGAGGACATGGCTGGCGCTTTTGGCCGTCCTCATGGGGGTTATTGCTTCTTGTCCCGTCTACGGCGCGTCGCTGTCTCATGACGATCCGCGGTGGCAGCAGGCACGCGAGGATTTGGCGCGCGGGCGAAGCAGCGAAGCTAAAGCAGAATTTGAAAAGCTGCTGACGCAATATCCCGAAAACGCTGATCTGCACTTATTTCTCGGCATGGCATTGCTCCGCTTGCGGGATCCGCGCGGGGCCGAGGCTGAAGCGAGAAAAGCAGTCGCTCTGGACCCGCGACATGTAGACGCCAGAACGTTTCTGGCGTGGATCGAATTGGAAGTGCGCGGCGATGTGAATGCGGCGCTGAGCGAATACGAAAAGGTTATCGAGCTCCATCCTGAACTACCCGAGGCGTACAGTAATCTCGCGGTAGCACAAAAGCGCAAGGGTCAACTCGATCGCGCAGTCGAAAATCTGAACCGCGCACTGGAACGAAAACCCGATTTTGTCACCGCGCTCACGATGCGCGGCGGAATTTTAGCCGAACAAAACAAATGGCCCGAGGCACGCCGCGATTTCGAGGCGGCGCTGAAGCTCGATCCGCAGGACGACGGCGCGCTTTACGGCGTGGCGCAAGCGCTACGCGAAGCGCGTGATTACGCCGGAGCACAACAGGCGTTGCGCGCGCTCATTGCACGCTCGCCAAACTTTGTTTATTGGCTCGAGTGGGGCAGAATAGGATTGATTCGTTATTGGTGGGTGCTGTTGTCGGCGGCGGTGGTTGTCGCGCTTAGAGGGCGGCTCATGAAAGGAAGGATCGAAGCGAATGGCTGAAGCAAAAAAACGCAAGGGAACGGCGCTCCTGGCGGTGATGAATGAAAACTGCTCGAGTTGCGCCGGTTCGCCCATCTGCGAAGCCCATTGCCCAGTCGACGACTGCATCAATTTGCTCTACGAAGAGGTCCCCGGTGGCGGTTTGAAGCCCTATCGGGTATTCGTCGACAACGACAAGTGTATCGGTTGCCAGATGTGCTACAGCGATGATTTGACCAAGATTCAACAGCACAAGGAAACCGGCGAAATTTTTTACGAATACGCCAATCGATTCTACGATGCTAATCGCAAGCCCGTGCCACCGGATGCGGTACCAAAGCGATTCCAGTTGCAACTGATTGGCACCGAATCAGAAGACCGCCTGGATAAAAAGATTTGCCCCTGGGACGCGATCAAAATGTATGAGTTCGACGACGGACTGGTCGTGTCGGAATATTTTTACGACAAGACGAAAATCAAGGAAATCAACGGCCAGTATGTCATTGACAGCGAAGAAAAAGCACGCCTGGAAGAAAAACAAAGCGAGTTCTACGAGTAGCTGAGCCGTACGGAGTCGGTGCAATGGCGGAAAAAATTGAAATCATGGAGACAGTGCTGCGCGATGCGCATCAGTGTCTGGTGGCGACGCGCATGCGAACGGAGGACATGCTGCCGATTGCCGCCGAGCTCGACGACGTCGGTTACTGGTCGGCGGAAACTTGGGGCGGTGCAACGTTTGACGCGACGCTGCGCTACTTGAAAGAAGATCCTTGGGAACGGTTGCGTAAATTGCGCGCCGCCATGCCGAAAACCCGCTTTCAAATGCTTTTGCGCGGGCAAAACGTGGTCGGCTATCGAAACTACCCCGACGATGTGGTTCAGGCGTTCGTGCAGCGCGCGGCGGTCAATGGCATCGATGTTTTTCGCATTTTCGATGCGATGAATGATATCCGCAACATGAAAACCGCCATCGAGGCGGCGCTCAAGACCGGGAAACTCGTCGAGGGAACGGTTTGTTATACCATCAGCCCGGTGCATTCGGTCGAATATTTTCTTCGGGTGGCGGAAAAACTCGCTGACATGGGGGTGCAGCTGATTTGTCTAAAAGACATGGCGGGAATGCTGGCGCCGTATGCGGCCTACGATATTATCAAGAAAATCAAATCGCGCATCGCTCTGCCGCTGCATCTTCATTCGCACTGCACCGCCGGCCTGGCGCAGATGACTTACATGATGGCGATTGAAGCCGGGGCAGACATTCTTGACACCGCGATTGCACCGTTTTCCCAAGGCACTTCGCAGCCCGCGACCGAACAACTCGTCGCGGCGCTCAAGGGAACGCCCCACGACACCGGCTTGGAACTTAGCAAATTGAGCAAAATCGCCGATTACTTTTATCAGATACGGCGCAATTACGCTGAATTCGAAAGCCCGGTCAATAACCAGATCAAGACCGACGTGCTCACCTCACAGATTCCCGGCGGCATGCTTTCCAATTTGGTCGCTCAGTTGCGCCAGCAAAAAGCTGAAGACAAGCTCGACGCGGTCTTGGCGGAGATGCCGCACGTGAGAGCAGACTTGGGATACCCGCCCCTGGTAACGCCCACAAGTCAGATCGTCGGCTCGCAGGCTGCATTGAACGTGATGACCGGTAAACGCTACTCGGTGGTGGCGATGGAAACGCGCAACTACGTGATGGGGCTGTATGGAGAACCGCCCGGGTCGGTCAGTGACGAGATGAAAAGGCTGGTGCTTGGCAAAAAAGAGCCGATCACTTGTCGTCCGGCGGATCTTCTCAAACCAGGTCTTGAACAAGCGCGCAAGGATGCCGGCAGTCTCGTCACCAGCGAAGAAGACGTGCTCACTTACGCATTGTTTCCGGAAATCGCCAGGGATTATTTCGCTTTACGCGATGGGCAGATGAAGAAAACCGGGGCCAGGCAACAGGCAGCACGATAGGATAGGTCGGCCGGTCGTCCCTCGAGGCGCTGCCACTCAGATGATTTTGTTCAACGGGTATTCGATAATACCCACCGCGCCGTTCTGAATCAGCTGGGGAATCAGGTCGCGTACCTTCGCTTCCTCCAGAACGCTTTCGACGGAATACCACTTTATCCCCTTGAGATTCGGCGACGGGTGCAAAGGCGCCACGGTTGGCGCCGTAATACTGGGAATCAGCTCCACAACTCTTTCCAGATCGCCTTCTGCAACATTCAACTTGATGCCGACTCTGTTTTCGGCCGAAAGCGCTCCTAATAAGAGCAATTTAATTTGTTCGATCTTGGCTCGTTTCCATTGATCCTGCCAAGCCTGCTTGTTCGCGATCAGCTGCGGGCATGATTCCATCAGCTCATGAATGATTTTGAGACCGTGAGCGCGAATGGTGCTGCCGGTTTCGGTGACTTCGACAATCGCATCCACGAGTCCCTCGGCGGCCTTGGCTTCGGTGGCGCCCCAGGAAAATTCCACTGTTACGGGAATGTTTCGCTCGGCGAAGTAGCGCTTTGTGAAGTTGACCATTTCCGAAGAAACCCGCTTGCCCTTGAGATCTTCGATTTTCTTGATCGGCGAGTCCTGCGGCACGGCCAAAACCCAGCGGGTCGGACGAAAACTAGTTTTCGAATAGACCATCTCGCAGACGACATGGATGTCCGAACTGTTTTCGAGCGTCCAATCCTTCCCGGTAATGGCCACGTCCAGAGTTCCCATTTCCACATAGCGGGACATTTCTTGTGGACGCGCCATACTGCAGCGAATGCTGTCGTCGTCAATGGAAGGAAAGTAACTGCGGCTCGTGGTGGAAATTTTCCAACCGGATTTTTTGAAGAGCTCGATGGTCATTTCCTCAAGGCTGCCCTTGGGAATGCCTAGCTTTAACTCTCGATTGGCTTCCATGAATCTTTCAGCTTGTCCAATCAAGCGACTGAAAACGTCTTTCCCCCTTGGGCAAAGGGGGATTAGAGGATTTCCCCTTGGGTAATCCAAAACACAACGTTTGTCCGCCTGACTAGGGTTTCTTGTACACTTCTTTCGGGTCGAATACGCGCTCGGCGATGATCTTCCAATCGCCGTCGGCTTGCTGCCGGAAGAAACAACTCCGATAACCTTCGTGGCATGCGGCGCCGCCGACCTGGTGCACCTGCAACAAGATCGTATCGTTGTCGCAGTCGATGAAGACATTTTTCACTTCTTGAAAATGGCCGGATTCCTCCCCTTTGAACCAAAGTCCTTTGCGCGAGCGGCTGTAATAGTGGGCTTTGCCGGTCTGCTGGGTTTTTTGCCAGGCT
>DATBEY010000236.1:0-14212 GCA_036558765.1 Binatia bacterium
CGCGCCTCCGCGAGGCTGACATAAACCGGCCAGCTCGCGACTTTCCAAAGCGGAAATTCCTCGAACATCGCGCGGTAAACCCACTGACCGCCGTGCCGTTGCCAGCACGAAGGATATTGTTTCTTTTCGAGGCTCTTCCAGCGCCAATCTTCGAGGCGCCAGTAGCGCTCTTGCTTGTATCCTCCGGCTTCGACGAACTCGAAAAATTGACCGTTCGTTACCGGCAGAGAATCGATGCTGAAGGCCGGGACATCGACAACGGTCTGCCCGAACTCATTGTCCCAGCCAAAGTCAATCTCGTCGAAATTCGCGCCCAAGCGCGCCTTCCCCGCGCCTATCTTGATCGGCTGGCAGCGCGGCGCCGACTGGAACGAATAGCGTAACGGGATTGCTGGCGGCCTTTTTTCTTTGATCGGCAACTGTTGGAGCATGTAGAGCAGAGTTTCTTGGTGCATGTACTCGTGTTCGAGTACCAGCTGAAAAACTCGACCTTGACGGACCACCGGATTGTTGGATGGGCACGGAATCAATGCGTCAATGGATTCGAAGAGAGCGGCGCGCACGCGATCGCGATATTCAAGCGTGGCCCTTAAGCTTGGCCACGCATCAGGCACTTCGGGATGCCAGTGGCATTCGCCCGTATCCACGTCTGGATCCACGCCGCGGCAAAACAAATCATCGAAATAGGGATTGACTGACTTCCATTTCAAGATCGCGCCGCAGATTTGATTCCAGGAAAAGGCCGGCAGATGACCCAAATAAAAGATGAAGGGATGGCGCCAAACAATCGGCTTGGCCAGCAGCTCGGGGTCGCGCACGAGCGCAAAAATTTTGTCCGTGCGCTGCCAAGCCGCGACAAACTTTTCACGGAAAATTCCCGCTCGGTCATATTCTCTGCGTAGCAACGGTCGCGCCATAAGCATATCCAGCCAAATTTGTTCTGGCTATATACTAAATAGGATTTGCCTATGAAAGGGATCAAGTCAATACCCGGCGGAAAAAAAATGCCCGCGTTTCAGCTCAACTTAAGAAACTCACGGAAAGCCTTCGCGATTGGATGCAGCGGCCGGCGCCGATGAAAAACCTGGTAAAATTTGCGCGACATGCTCAAGCCGCGAATCGGCACCTCGACGATGCTGCCCTCGGCCAGCTCGTGACGGATAGAAATGCGGGACAGGATCGAGATCCCGAATCCGGCCATCAAAGCTTCTTTGACCGCTTCCGTGCTCCCGAGCTCCATGGAGATGGTCAACAGCTCATCGGGAGGCGAACGCCGGCCTTTGGCCAGGAGTTGCTGGAAGGACTCCAGCGTGCCGGAACCGTGTTCGCGAGAAATAAATTTCTCATTTTTCAAGTCACCGACTTCGACAAACTTTCGACGACACCAAGGATGACCTTTCGGCACCGCGAGAACCATCTCATCGTCCCAGATCTCTTCGAAGCAAAGCCGGGCGTCGTTTCCCTTGAAACCAACGATTCCTAGCTCCACCTTGCCATCCAGAATGTCTTCGACGACCCCTGCGGAATCACGAATGCGCAGTATCGGTTTTACCGCCGGGTACTTTTTTGTGAAGGCACCGAGTTTCTGCGGCAACAAATATTCGCCCGGGATGTTGCTCCCGCCAATCCAAAGCTCGCCGCTCAAGGTGCCATGGAACTGTTCGACCGCCGCCACCGTTTCCCGCTTGAAAGCAATAAGTTCCTTAGCCCGTTCGGCAAGCATCAGCCCCAACGGAGTGAGGCTAACTTTGCCCGGTATACGATAGAGCAGTTTACCTGCGACTGTCGTTTCCAGTTCCTGCACGTGGGCGCTCACCGTCGGCTGGCGCAAAGATAGCAACTCCGCCGCTTGTGAGAAACTTTTCAGCTCGGCGACCCAGTAAAAGATTTCCAGCTTGTGTAAATCCAAATCAGCTTTGAGCTTGGGCATCAAGATTGGCGAGCGAGGCGATCTTTATCGACGGGACTCGAATGTGGGAAAAATCCGGGAGCACGGCGAGTATCGACCCGCCATGCTCCCTTGAAGCATGATCCAAACAATTACTTTTTCAAAAACTCCAAAACTTCCGCCGGGTGCGCTTCGGCATTTGCCACCGGGATCCAGTGTTTTTTCACCGTCCCGTCGGGTCCGATCAATGCCGTGGAGCGAATCGGCCCCTCGACCGTCTCGCCTTGAGCATTTTGTCTCGGTCCCCAAGCGCCATAGGCTTTCATGACGTCCAATTGGGGATCGGATAACAAAGCGAACGGCAAGTTGAACTTGGCGACAAATTGATTGTGAGAGTCGAGACTGTCGCGGCTCACGCCCAACACCACAGCGTTCGCTTGCGATACCGGTTGAATAGCGTCGCGGAACCCGCACGCTTCCTTGGTTCAGCCAGGGGTATCGTCCTTGGGGTAAAACCACAGAATGACATTCTTTCCGGCATAATCGGACAGCGAATGCTTCTTGCCGTCGCTGCCAGGCAACGTAAACGCCGGCGCCTTTTGTCCTTCCAAATTTGCCATGCAGACCTCCTCGGGTTTTGTGACTGCACTTTGCTTATCATACGGCCGGAGCTTTGATCAAACTTGATACGGCTCGTCAGCTTTCGCTGCAGATCTCTAACAAACGATGAGGATACTGGTCTGTGCGCGGACTTTCAGAGGCATGGGCGCCCTGGATTCGGCAGCTAGGATAACTCCCACAGAACCGAGCGAGCCGCCCCAGAGCCGACGCCCAACGTCCGAATCGCCGGAACGGAGATTGTGACGTCAAGCGCCACGATACAGTATCGGCTTACCGAATCCGATCCACGCCGCACATGTAATCCCGCAACGCATTGGGAATGATGACAGTGCCGTCTTCCTGCTGGTAGTTTTCCAGCACGGCCACGAGGGTACGACCAATGGCGAGACCGGAGCCGTTGAGTGTATGAACAAAGAGCGGCCGGCCCTTTTTCTCCTTGCGATAACGAATGTTGGCGCGCCGTGCCTGGAATTCCTCGCAGTTGGAGCAGGAGCTGATCTCGCGATAAGTATTTTGTCCCGGTAGCCACACCTCGAGATCGTAGGTTTTCGCCGCGCCAAACCCCATGTCGCCTGTGCACAGCTCGACGACCCGGTAGGGTAACTCGAGCCTTCTGAGAACATCCTCCGCGTTTCGAACCATGGTTTCGAGCTCATTGTAGGAGTCTTCCGGCTCGGTGAGCTTGACCATCTCGACCTTATTGAACTGATGCTGCCGTATGAGGCCGCGCACGTCCTTGCCGTAAGAGCCCGCCTCGCTCCGAAAACACGGCGTGTAAGCAACATACTTGATCGGCAATTCATCACGCTCGAGCATTTCGTCGCGATGCAAGTTCGTGAGCGGCACTTCCGCCGTCGGGATTAGAAAGTAATCGCCCGGAGCAACATGGAACAATTCGTCCTCGAACTTAGGCAATTGTCCGGTGCCGACTAATGCCGCGCGGTTCACCAGAGCAGGAGGAAGCATTTCCTTGTAGCCGTTCTCTCCGGTATGCAAGTCGAGCATGAAATTAATCAGCGCCCGCTCCAGTTTTGCGCCGGCATCGCGGTAAACGGCAAAGCGCGCCCCGGCGATCTTCGCGGCACGCGCAAAGTCCAGAATGCCTAACTCTTCGCCAATATCCCAATGATTTTTCGGTGCGAATCCGAATTTTGGCGGCTCGCCCCAGCGTCGTACTTCGCGATTATCGTGTTCATCCTTCCCTACTTTCACGCTGGCATGTGGCAGGTTCGGGAGGGTTAACATCAACTGCTCGAACCTGGCCTCGATATTTGCCAGTGGGCCTTCACTGCTACGAATCGCTTCGCTCAATTCTTCCACTTCACGCATCAACGCACTCGCATCGGCGCCGCTTTTTTTGAGCTTGCCGATTTCGCCGGAAAGCCGATTCTTTTTTTCTTTCAGCCTTTCGATAATCGCGACTGCATCGCGCCGCTCACGATCCAGCGACACAAACTGATCCCAGTCGACAGGGGTGCCGCGAGTCGACATCCGCGCCTTTACGTCGTCGAGATGGTCGCGCAGTAGTTTGATATCGAGCATCGCTGCTTTCTAGGACAATTCAAAAGCGTTTTCGATGTGTTCCACCACCGGATCGCGGCCGGGCCAAGAAATGCCAACCACATCGAACCGAGAGTCGCGTTGTTGCAGTCGTCTTTGGGCAATAAAATATTGAGCCGCCTGAATCATTTTTTGTTGCTTTCTAAATTCAACGGCTTCGAAAGGAGTGCCGAAACTGTTGCCGGTGCGTGTCTTCACTTCTACGAATACCAACACGCGCCGATCGAGAACGATCAGGTCGAGCTCACCGAGGGCGCAACGAAAATTACGCTCGACGATTTTGTAACCTTTTGTTCTAAGATACGCCTCTGCGATACGCTCGCCTTCTTTTCCCAAAATCTGTTTGCCATTGTTCAGGCTCATGCTTCGAAAAGCGGGCCGTAGTTTTTTTGCTGAGGTGAGGCTTCGCGTACTGGTCTAAAGCTCCGGCGATGTATCGGCGATGGGCCATAACGGCGCAAGACATCGAGATGTTCTGCGCAGCCGTAGCCTTTGTGTTCAGCAAATCCGTATTGTGGATACAGGTTGTGGTATTCGATCATGATAGCGTCTCGTGCGACTTTCGCCACGATGGACGCTGCCGCAATCGACAGACAGAGTCGATCACCTTTGATGATGGTCTTTTGATAGATCTTTACTCCGGCAGAAAACTCGGCCATTCGGAACAAGGCAGCGGGTATCGATTGATTACCATCAATCAGCATGCAATCGGGTTTACAAACCAAGCCAGCAATGGCCTTGACCATGGCTAGAAGACTTGCCTGCTGGATATTAAGTCGATCGATTTCATCGATCCCGACAATGCCGATGGCGTAGTCAGCGGCGTTCTCGTGGATAATCAGCGCTAAATTTTGTCGCTGCTTTACTGAAAGCAATTTTGAATCTCTGATTTCAGGATGTGCATACTCAGGGCGCAAAACCACGGCGGCAGCAACAACCGGTCCGGCGAGCGGTCCACGCCCCACTTCATCGATACCGGCGACCCGCTCGAAACCTTGTGCATAAGCTTTTTCTTCGAAGGGACGAAACCCAACCGATTCCTCCAGTTCCACCGCGAACGACATCTGCTCGCTCATAGGCTCCATGATTAACGAAAACCTCCACTGACTGCAAATAAATTCACGGGTTGCGGCAGTTTTTCACAGTGGCTTTGCCGCACCCTCTGTGTTAAAAAATCGTCATGAAACTCAGCACGGAACAACTTCGGAAAGTCGCTCTGCTGGCAAGACTTCGCTTGAGTCCTGAAGAAGAATCATCATTGGCGATGGAGCTCGATGCCATTCTTGGATACATGGACAAGCTGAATCAGCTAAATACCGACGACGTCGAACCATTTAAGCACGCGATCACGGCTCCCAATCCGCTCCGTGAGGATCGAGTCACCAATCGGCCGGGCACCGAGTCTCTCTTGGCTAACGCGCCGGACCGAGACGGGACTTTCTTTAAAGTGCCAAAAATCATCGAATGAGCCTCGCCGAACTGACGCTTCACGACGCTGCTGCAAAATTACGCAACTGCGAATTCACCGCAATGGAATTGACCGAAGCCGTCTTTCAACGGATCGCTGAAACCGAGCCCCGAGTTTGCGCTTACTTGACCCTCGCACATGATAGAGCGCTTAAAGACGCGGCGCGCGCGGATGAAACACGAAAAAAGCTGCCTGGCAACGGGCCACTGTTAGGCATCCCGATCGCGATCAAAGATAACTTTCTGACTAAAGATTTGCGCACGACCTGCGCGTCCAAGATTCTCGGCGATTTCATTCCGCCTTATGACGCTACCGCCATTGCAAAAATTCGTTCCGCCGGCGCGGTGATCATCGGTAAGACTAATCTGGATGAGTTCGCCATGGGGTCTTCAGCCGAGAACTCAGGTTTTTTTCCGACTCGTAATCCATGGAACCTTGAACGCATTCCCGGCGGCTCTTCGGGCGGTTCTGCGGCAGCAGTATCGGCGGACGAATGCACTGCAGCTTTGGGGACGGATACCGGGGGCTCGATTCGGCAGCCGGCAGCGTGTTGTGGCATTGTCGGCCTGAAGCCGACCTATGGCCGAGTCAGCCGCTATGGAGTCATTGCCTTCGCGTCTTCGATGGATCAAGTCGGCCCACTGACAAAGGACGTGCGCGACAGCGCCTTGTTACTCGAAGCGATCGCCGGTCATGATCCGGCAGATTCCACTTCGGTGAATTCGATTGTGCCGCGCTATTCGGAGATGCTCGCCGACGATATCAAACAAATTCGCATCGGCGTTCCCAAGGAATACTTTGTTTCCGGCATTGCAGCGGAAGTTGAATGCGCCGTGCGGAAGGCGATCGGTGAGTTGGAAAAACAGGGCGCCGTGGTGGAAGAGATCTCGTTACCGTACACCGAGTACGCCGTCGCGGCTTATTATATTATTGCCACGGCGGAAGCGAGCTCGAATTTGGCTCGCTACGATGGGATGCGCTATGGTTACCGCGCAAACGCCATAGACCTACTTGAAACTTACACCCAGAGCCGTGCGGCAGGTTTCGGCCGCGAGGTAAAACGGCGCATCATGCTCGGCACATATGTTTTATCGGCGGGTTATTACGACGCTTATTACTTAAAAGCTCAAAAAGTTCGTACTTTGATCAAGCAAGACTTCGACGAAGCTTTCAAAAAGTGCGACATAATTATCACTCCCGCTGCGCCGACCACGGCGTTTCGCCTGGGTGAAAAAATTCAAAATCCTTTACAAATGTACCTTTCAGATATTTGCACGATCCCGATTAATCTAGCTGGTTTACCGGCACTGTCGCTCCCCTGCGGCTTCGATAATTATGGCATGCCCATCGGCATCCAGCTGATTGGCAAACACTTCGATGAACCGACAATCCTCCGCGTCGCCCATCAGTACGAACAGTCAACCCCATGGCACAAGCAAAAGCCAAAGCTCAACGGTTAAATCGGTGGACACTCGCAGCCACTGTTCTCAGTTATCCATCCTCGACCTCACCTTATGAAATACGAACCGATCATTGGACTCGAAGTTCACGCCCAACTGCTTACAAAATCTAAGATCTTCTGCGGTTGTTCGACCCAATTCGGTCGGGAACCGAATCAGAACACCTGCCCGGTATGCGCCGGATTTCCGGGTGTTTTGCCGGTGCTCAACAAACAAGTCGTCGAGTTTGCGATCAAAGCAGGCCTGGCTACCCACTGCACGATCGCCCCTTCGAGCATTTTTGCTCGTAAAAACTATTTTTATCCCGATTTGCCCAAGGGCTATCAAATTAGCCAGTACGAATTGCCCATATGCACTGGTGGTTACATCGAAGTCCAAATCGATGGAGCTCAAAAAAAAGTTCGCTTGACCCGTATTCACATCGAGGAAGATGCCGGCAAGAACATTCACGATGCGCACGGCGCCGCCAGCTTGGTGGATTTGAATCGCGCCGGCGTGCCGCTGCTCGAAATCGTCAGCGAACCTGATATTCGAAGCTCACAGGAAGCCGGTGCCTATCTCAGGACTCTCAGACAGATTTTGCAATACCTCGGCATCTGTGATGGCAACATGGAGGAAGGGAGCTTTCGTTGCGACGCGAACGTTTCGATCCGGCCAGAAGGAAGTGATGCGCTCGGCATCAAGATCGAAGTTAAGAATCTGAACTCGTTCAAGGCTGTCGAGAAATCCATCGAGTTTGAGATTGAAAGGCAACGAGAGAGGCTTGCAGAAGACGGTAAGCTCATTCAGGAAACCCGTCTATGGGATGAGCATCGGGAAGAAACACGATCCATGCGATCGAAAGAATCGGCCCACGACTACCGCTATTTCCCCGATCCGGATTTGCCGCCGATTTTAACCGGTGACGAATGGATCGACAGAATTCGCGCTGGCTTGCCGGAACTGCCCAATGATCGCAAACGCCGATTCATGAAGGATTATGCCCTGGCGGCATATGATGCCGAGCTCCTCAGCAGTCGAAGGGATATCGCCGATTATTTTGAAACTGCTGTCGCGATTCATGACAATCCGAAAGCGCTCGGCAACTGGATTATCGGCGATCTGTTTCGCGTCGTGAATGAACGTAAGCTCGATGAGCAGCTACACATTACGAAGTGGCCGGTGCCACCAGAGCATCTTGCCCAACTGGTGGAGCTGATAGACGAAGACACGATCAGCGGCAAGATCGGCAAGACGGTGTTCGAGGCGATGCTCGGCTCGAGCTTGTCGCCGCAGATAATCGTCAACGAAAAAAAGCTCGAACAAGTCTCAGACAACGGCGCTATCGAAACTGCAGTCGCGCAGGTGATCGCCGCGAATCCGAAGCAAGTGGCGCAGTTTCAATCCGGCAATGAAAAGGTCTTTGGGTTTCTTGTCGGTCAAGTGATGAAGGTAACGCAAGGAAAAGCGAAGCCGCAGAAAGTGAACGAGATTCTACGTAAAAGCTTGAATCGGCGCGTTACTTAACCCCGATTGAGAGCATGACGCGTTGAGCTATGCAAAATGTTCCTTTTAGGGCACGGAAGAGCGTGCTGGCTGAAATCCCTGCGGCAGGTTAATGATAATACCGTTCATTCCCTCTTGCTTGAAGCTCCGCAACTGCCGTTCCGCATCGTCGCGAACTACAAAGTTGCCCAGTCGCACGCGCAACGCACCTTCCGTCCCGGTCTCAGTAATCGAGACCGCGTAGCCGCGGCGCTCCATGCTCTCAGCCCAGTGCTGTGCTTTGTCTTTGTCATTGAAGGCAATTTGAATCACGAATCCTTCGAGTGGTTTCACGGCGCGCATCGCTGGCTTGGTCGCAACGATTACATCAGTCGGCTTCCTTGCCAAAGCGAGTTGCTCGGGGGGCTGCTTTTCCCGGGATGGCTCGGGCGCAGCAACGACTGGACTCGTTGTCTTACTTTGTGGGCTCGGCGGGACTTCTGACGGCTTAGCTGCGGTCCGCGCCTCGCTTTCCGTAGATCGGTCAGGCTGCTTCTCCTCCCCCAATACAGGCTTCGGCACAGTGTTCTGTGCGGGCTCCAATCTTGGACTTAGCGGCACACGATCCTCTAAGGGCTGTACTCTGGAGGCTGTCGATTCCCGTTCGGGCTGGATGCTTGGAACAGGAACACTTTTTTTCTCCGGTACTATCGGCTTTTCGATCGCGGTTTTGGCCGTGACCACGGGTAGAGCGGTTTTCTCGATGGTGGCTGAAACCTTTTCGCTTGATGACTTAGTGGCTGAATTACTCACAAACTCGCGATTCGCCACACTCAAACTTTTCTCAACTGCCGTCGCGGGAGGTATGGGTGCCTGCGGTTTCGGTTTACCCGTCTCGATCTGTGCTTTTGCCGTATCGTGAGTACTCGCTATCTTCTCAACTGCCTCCTTTGAAGCCGTACTCTCGGATGTCGCCGCTTCGCTTTTGCTCGTTTGAACAGGCTCAGCGGCCAGCTTGGTTATTCGCGCGCTCGTTTCGCGCGGTGATTCGTTCTTGGTTATGGCCTGTGGAATCGGGGTGGCATCTTTTTCATTTGTGCGCGGAACAGAAGCATCTTTGGCAGGTATTACACTTACGGGGTCGGCAGGTTTTTCCTTTAGCTCACTGATTATCTTTGGAGTCTCCAGTTGCTGCTGAGCTGCAGGAATCTGAGCAGCAGGCGTTTTAGCCTGTTCTAAGGAGGAGTCTTTGGTTAGTTGCGCAACCACGGGCGGTTTGTCAGTTTGCGGTAGGTTTTTTTCCGGTTCTTCGATGCGCGCTTTGACAGTTTCTTCGGGCAGGACTGCTGGTTTAACAGTCGTTACAGTTGCCTGTTTTTGAGCCGCCCTCTCCGCAGCTTTCGTTCGCGAATTAGTCGTTGCTTGTTTGGATTCGATTTTTTGATCCGGCGTGTTCGGTGTTGAAGCTGTAGCCTCATTTATTTGTGTTGCCGGCCGGCTCGACTGCAGACGGTCTTTAGGACTCGTAGTAAGTGAGCTTGTACTGCTGGGTGACTTGTCTTCACGGACGACGGACGCCACTTCTGAGCTTGTACTTCCATTATTTTTGAGTGGTTCGGGTGAAAGAGCGACTTCAGGCTGTTGCTTGGGCAATTCTACTCCCATGATTGGTATCGATTCGACGAGAGCTGAAGCGCCGGATTTCGCGGTTTCTAGTTGCGGATTCGTCGGCCCTGACAATAGCTTTGAGTTCGCCGACGCTGCGGCCTGACTCGACTTCGACCCAGCAGTTACAGTTAGATTATCTTCACGTATAGTTGGACGAACATCCGGTCGCGTATCCGGCGCCCGGTACGAAACAAGTGTCAGCGGCTGGTCCTCTTCCTCTCCGAAAATAACCGCATCCGCCAGCAACTCATTTTGTTTAATTTCGCTCGTAATGTAAGTTCGGACTTTGTCTTTGGGCAGATAAATAATTGCTCGCGCCAACATCACGCGATTTCCAGTTGGATCAGCGACAACGTTACGCCACGCCAAATTCAAGCCGTAACCGGTCAGTTCGCCGTCCTGATAGAGTTCGCCGTCGCCGTTAAGGATCCGCAGCAGATCGAATCCGTATAACGAAAAAAGCCGCTGAACCTTTTCGCTATAATCACCCTTCGTCTCGAACGTTTCGGGTGTAGCCAAGACGACTTCGAGATAGCGCTCGTCAGCCGTTTTGGTTGCAGAATGGGTGAAAAACCCGATGCCGCCGACGGACGCAATATTGTTGGCGAACTGAAGCGACGCCGTTTTGGGATTTCGCACTATCTGTTCAATGATGCGGTCGAGATTTTCTTTGTACTTGGTGGCGAGATATTTCGCCTTGGGGGTGCTGTAGTAAGAAACCGGAGTGCTGATCAGGCCGCTCGGAGCCGGTTTCTTTGCGCCGTCGCTGTCGAGCATCGTGCAGCCGACAAATAGCCAGGACAAACTTATGAAAACTGCAGAAATCTTTCCGATGGTCATAGGGATCCTTTCGGCCGAAGTACAGTGAGTGTTTCCTTGACAGGTTGGGCCGATCACTTATAATGAGGCGGTTTTTTTCGTGAATGCCCAAAATATAGACGTTACCAGAGATAAAGACAAGAAATTTTTTAATCTCCACGAGTACTTCCAATGGCCATCGGCGAGCTTCTACTGGCGAAGGGAATCATCACAGAGAGTCAGCTCAAAGCTGTACTCCAGCAACAAAAAATCGCCGGGGGCCGAGTGGGCGACAATCTCGTTGCTCTCGGTTACATCACCCGCCAGGATCTCGAAACAATTCTGCAGGAGCCTCCTCCCGTCGCGAAGAGTGTCGCCGACACGGGCCTGGACGGCAATTTTCTTTTAAATTGCTTGCTCCGCGCAATGTACATTTCAGCGTTACAAACCATCCCGGACATTTCCGAACAGATTAAACTTACGCGCGCCGTCGTCGATGAGCTATTAAACTTTGCCAAGAAAGAAGCGCTGGTAGAAATTCGCGGGCCTTCGGAAAAAAACTACAACATCATGCGCTATGCTCTGACAAACGCCGGCAAGGAGCGCGCCAGTGAAGCTTTGCGACGGTGTGAGTACATTGGCCCGGTGCCGGTGCCATTAGAGACTTACCAGACACAGGTTCAAAAGCAGACAATCACCAACGAAGTTATTAGCATTGACAAGCTCAAAAAAGCTATGTCGCATCTAGTGCTCTCTGAAGACATTGTGCGCCGGCTGGGTCCCGCATCAAACTCAGGGAGAGCAATCCTGATTTATGGAGCGGCCGGCAATGGCAAAACTTCCATTGCTGAGGCGTTGGTCGGGGCGTTCGAGCAACCCGTTTACATTCCGTATGCAATTGAAGCAGACGGCCAGATCATCAAAATCTACGATCCCTCGGTCCACGTCTGGTTTCCGGCCAGCGACCAAGCCAATGGACACTCCAATCCGATTTTTCTGCCTCACTTGGAGCATGATCCGCGCTGGGTCCGCTGTAAACGGCCCTATATTATCTCTGGCGGTGAACTCACCCTGGAAATGCTTGATCTGGACTTTGACCCGCATTCAAAATATTACGAGGCGCCGCTGCAGATGAAAGCCATCGGCGGTATTTTTGTAATTGACGACTTCGGGCGGCAACGCGTGCGTCCGCACGAGCTCCTCAATCGGTGGATCTTTCCCTTAGAGAGGAAAATCGACTATCTGACGCTGCATACAGGAAAAAAGTTTGCTTTGCTGTTCGACCAACTGGTAATATTCGCAACGAATTTTCCTCCTGAGGAACTGATGGACCCCGCGCAGCTGCGGCGAGTCCATTACAAGATGAAAATCAGTCCGCCCACTGCGGAGGAGTACAGAGAGATTTTTCAGCGTATTTGTGATTCGTACGGATTGGAATTCTCCGAAGATACTATGGCTTTCCTGCTCAACTCCTTCTATATCAAGCACAAGATTCCCTTCGCCGGCTTCCACCCCAAATTCATAGCCGAGCACGTCATTGCAGCCTGTAACTATCTCGGTACCCCCGCGCGTATTTCGCGCCAGCTCTTGGCCGATTCACTGGAAAACATGGTCATTCTGCCGAGCAGTCCGAGCCCCGAGTAACTCTCCGATGGTGAAACCGCTCGCCCTTATTATTCAAGCCAACGAGGGATCGTTAGCTAGCATTTCCAAGCTCGTCGAAAGCCGCGATTGCTCCGTCCATTTCAGTCGAACAGTCGACGACGCAGAGCGCGTATTGACGGCATTTCCCGCCGAGCAGCAGAAATTTATTTTCGCGGAGCTTGCAGTTTGCCAAGGTTCAGATTGGAATAACTTTACGGCGCGTCTGCGAGAACAGTCCACAAATCTAGCGCTAATCTGCTACGACCCTCGACACCTTCAAGGACTTTACGGGCTTTTTGGGCAGGGCAATTTACCCGCAGTCGATCTTAGCCATCCCCATGCGGTCAAATCGCCGACCATGATCGGCGACACACCGCAGTTTTACGAAGTTCTCAATCTTGCAAACCGGTACGCGATGCACGACATTACAGTCCTGATCACGGGCGAGACGGGGACGGGCAAGGAAGTAATGGCCCAGTACATTCATGCCCGCGGTCCACGTGCGGAGAAACCGTTCGTCGGCTGCAATATGACGGCGATCCCCGAGACGCTCGTGGAAAGCGAGCTGTTTGGCTATGTAAAGGGCGCATTTACTGGCGCGGATCGCAACAAGAAAGGATTTATTGAAGCCGCTGAGGGTGGAACGTTATTTCTTGACGAGATCGGTGATCTAGCGCCATCAATACAACTAAAGCTTCTGCGATTTCTGGAAACCCGGCAGTACTATCGGGTCGGGGAACCGACGCCAAAAACCAGCGACGTCCGCATTATCGCCGCGACAAACAAGGAGCTGGAAGAAGCAATTCAGGGCAACGGCTTTCGGAAAGATCTTTACTTTCGGCTCAACAGCGCCCGAATTATTTTGCCAGCGCTGCGAGAGCGTCGCGAGGACATGATTCTTCTGATTGCGAATTTTGTCTATCAGGCTTGCAGTCAATTTCAGAAACCTCTCAAGAAGCTGACTAGCTCAGCCAAAGCATTGTTTCTAGATTACCCCTGGCCGGGCAATATCCGCGAGCTCAAGAGCGTTATCGAAAGCGCTGTAATGGTTTCGGACGGCGACTATATTACGATTAGCGATCTACCGATGAATTTGCAGCACTATGCAACCGGTCATCGGGAAGAGATCGGCACGCGCGCCATTCGAAACATTGAGGAGGGAGAACGAAGCGTTATCGAAGAAGCCCTGCGCCAAACCCATGGGAATAAAGCCAAGGCTGCCGAGGCGCTGGGGATTTCCACTCGGACGCTTTATCGTAAGCTGGAGAAATTTGCCCTCGCGACCTCGTGACTTCCCTAATTCCTTGCAGGCTGTGCAATTAGATTCGGACTGGAAGCATCCAGGGAAGCAACTCAGTGCAATAAATCCAGCGCATTGTCTGCGCTCAACTCTATTCTCTTCCTGTCAGCGTATAGTCATCGCGTTATTTACAACCTGCAGCCTTGTATTTTGCACGCCGCTCACGCTAGCAGCTTATTCGGAATCTGATGAAACCATTTCATTGTCCCAGTCTGTCGGCGCAACATTGATTTACTCGGCACCGGACGAGGCGTCCGTTCGATTAGGAACACTGGCGCCCGGCGAAACTGCCACGCCACTAGCTGAAACACAGCCACCCGGTGGCGCAAAATGGTTTTTGA
>DATBEY010000237.1:0-4402 GCA_036558765.1 Binatia bacterium
CGTCAATCGGTTTCGTTTCATCCAAGAATTGGAATTGCAGCGCGGTTATCGGCGCGTGAAAGCCCAGTATCAAGAATTTTCTGACGCCGGTGCGGAGCAAAACTGGAAATGCAACCGAGCCGAGGTGCTATCGGCGCTGGCGAGCTATGGCAAAGCTCACGGGCTGCAAGTGCGTCCGGAGCAAGCAGAAAAGTTTTCTGATTTGGAGCTCATAAATCTTCTCGGCGTCTCGTTGCCGTTTCATCCCGCTGAAAAGCAGGCGATCCTGGAAGCGCCCGGTCTCAAGGAACGCGAACAGATGCTGATCAACCTGCTGCAGCTTGGCGCCGCGCCCCTGGATACGAACGAGCAGACCCCGCCCCGCACATTGAACTAAATCTTGCTCAGGAATTCGCGGGGGCATGAAAGCAGTCATTTCGCCCGTCACTGCTAACTTTCCGCGAAAGTGAACCATCCTCGGCGATGCGCGTCAGTCTGACGACTGTAAAAAGGTGCAAAGCCAAGCCTCGCACGCGGTTGACTTTTTTGCTCATACCGTGCGACTAAGGCACTCATGCAGCGCACGCAAGTGATTATTGTTCGGCATGGTCAGACCGAATGGAACACTCGCGGGATACGTCAAGGACACCTTGATAGCGAGCTGACCGAAAAGGGAATTGTTCAGGCCAAAGCACTGGCGCAGCGCTTGGCACGCGAAAATTTTGCGGCGCTCTACTGCAGCGATCTGGGGCGCGCTGTGCAAACTGCAAAAGAGATAGCCAATGTCACGGGTCATGAGATCGTCACCGATGCCCGGTTGCGCGAGCGTAGCTTAGGAATTTTCCAAGGACTCAGCGGCGAGGAAATTAAAGCGAAGCATCCGGACGAATATAAATTGCATCGCACTTTGGGACCCAATTACGTGATCCCGGGCGGCGAGAGCGTTCGCCAACAGGTCGATAGAAACGTGACTTGCCTGAACGAGCTTGCCAGCAAACATCAAGGCGAGCAAATCGTCGTCGTCACCCACGGCGGTGTCGTCAGCGGCTTTTTCCGCTACACGCTTGCAATCCCGCTCGAAGCGCCGCGCCGGTTTGAATTCGTCAACGCCGGATTGAATATTTTTTTCAATGAGGCGGGCGATTGGTTCCTTCTCACCTGGGGCGACGTGAGCCATTTGGCGCCGGGTGCGGCGAGCGAAGGGGACGACCCATAACGGCCGCCTTGCGGCCGTTACGGAGTTCAAACCGTTCGAGGCGTTCAAGCCGTTCAAATCGTTTCGTTCCAGCTGGCAACTCTAGACCTGAAAGGCTAGAACCGCAGCGCTCACGCGCTCGCGCCTGAGCGTTTCTCCATTGTGACGGAAAAGCCCGGCCGTTTGATAAAGACGCGGTTGGATTCTTTGCGGTGCGAAAGTTGCTCGATAATTTTAACCAACGGCTGGGTCGCGTCGAGGTATTCACGCGGCTTGCCGTGATCGGGCAGCGCTTTGACGTAATCTGCGCCGGCGAAATAGTACAATATCAAGTCCTCGTCCGAGAGATTCATCCCGTACTTCTGGCGCATCTCGTGTAATGTCGGCTCCGGCTGCTCCCAGTGCGTCCATTCTTTGGCCCGCGGCCGGCTGAGAATTTTGTCTCTGATATTAGGATCCATCACTTCGACGGCTTCTTTGCCCCAGATGCCCAGCGCGTATTGGATATTTTGGTCAGGCACTTCCTTATAGCGCTCGCCGACGATCACGTTGATGGCGGCCTGCGTGCCGACGAACTGCGAAAGCGGTGTGACCATGATCGGATAGCCGAAGTCGGCGCGCACGCGGGCGGCTTCTTCCAGCGCGGCTTCCATTTTGTGCTCCATGCCGACGATTTTGAGCTGATGGCGCATGTTGGAGATCATGCCGCCGGGAACCTGATGACCGTACAGCGACTGATCGAATTCCATCGGCCTGCCAATCGGCAGTCCGTCTTTTTTCGCCACGGCATTGAAATGGCGCACCACCGGTTCGAGGGGTTTCAAATCGACCTGCGGCGCGTAGCCGAGCGCTTTGAGATTACTCGCGATGTTGAATACCGACGGTTGCGACGAGCCGTTGGCGAGTGGCGGAATCGCCGTGTGTAAAATCCGCATGCCCAGCTTGACGCCTTCGAGATAATTCAGCGGCGCTTGGCCGCTGTTGCAATGGGCATGGAATTCCACCGGAATATCGGCCGCGGCTTTGAGAACCACCGGGATGAGCGTGCGTGCGCGCTCGGGAGTGAGCAGGCCGCCGACATCTTTGAAGCAGATACGCCAAGGATTGGCCGCAGCGGCTTCAGCCGCTTTGCGGGCATAATATTCGTCAGTATGGCGCGGCGAAACGGAATAGATCAGATTGGCCACCGTATCCATGCCGTTTTTCTTCAAATCGTCGATCTCTTCTTTGAACGCGGTGTAGTCATTCCAGCAGTTGGAGGTACGCGTCAACGTAAGGCCATAAGAAACCAGCCGCTCGACGAGGAGCTTCAGAATGCAGTGTGGCGTTTTCTCGAACGCGCTGTGCATGCCGCCGTGATAACGCAAGCGCGTTTTCTTGATCCGCTGGGTGCCTTCCTTAAGCCAGTACCAGGGATTTTCTTTGTGCTCGCGAACGTATTTCTTGAAAATAACGCTCAGGAAAAATTCCATCGACTCGAAACCGGCTTCGTCCATGTGTGTCAGCGCCGGCAGCATGGCGCCGATTTTCATGTTCAGAGCCCAGAGGCTCTGGTTCCCGTCACGCACCGTGGTATCGATGAAGCGAACTTCGTTGCTCATAATCCTCCAGTCAATTGCGTCAGATATTAATCTGTATAGACTGCTTCGGCATAGGTCAATATGCAGTTTGCATGTCAGGGCGAGATCCTTCACTGCATTCAGGATGACACTTTCGTGTTTTGTCACTGTGAGCGAAGCGAAGAGTATCGAGTCGCGCCCGACCAGGTTTGCCATGCGACGAAACTCCGATCAACAAAGGGAAGGGGCGAAACACAATGAAATCCTATCGCAAAGAGCTCTGGTTCAATACGCCGACACGAGTCGCCTTCATCAACATCACGAAGCAGGTGCAAGACTGCATCGATGAAAGCAGCGTGCGCGAAGGCCTGGCGCTGGTGAACGCAATGCACATTACCGCGTCGGTTTTCATCAACGACGACGAGTCTGGTTTACATCATGATTACACCGTCTGGCTGGAGCAGCTCGCGCCGCACGAGCCGCTGAAGCAATATCGCCACAACGACACCGGCGAGGACAATGCCGACGCGCACATCAAGCGCCAAGTCATGGGACGTGAAGTGGTCGTTGCCGTCACCGGCGGCAAGCTCGATTTCGGTCCATGGGAACAGATCTTCTACGGCGAGTTCGACGGCCGGCGCCGAAAGCGCGTGCTGGTCAAAATCATAGGTGAATGAGGAAGGTTGGGCGAGATTCTATCAAATGCGCGATACGGAAAAGCATGGGCGATCGGGTCCAAGCGAGAGCCGTGCCATTTATCGGCCTCCCTGTCCTCACTATCCGCACTGCGTCGGTTGTCCGCTGATCGATGTACCGTATCCGGAGCAGCTGGTACATAAGCGTGCGACCGTCCTTGAATCGTTTGCGCGTTACCCGTCGCTGATGGTAACCGAGGTGCCGCCGGTAGCACCGGCGTCCGAGCGTCTCGGTTACCGAACGCGCGTTAAGCTCGTGGTCAGACGAAATCGCGACCAAGTTGTTTTGGGACTCTATATTCCCAATAGCCATCGCGTGATCGACATCACCGCTTGTCCGGTTCACCCGCGGGCCGTCAATCAAGCTGCGCAGTATCTAAAAAAGAAGATCCTGGAGCTCGGCATCAGACCGTACGATGAGCGCGATGATAGCGGCGATCTGCGTTACCTCGATTTTCGTTTCAGCGTTGCGCGCCAGGAACTGAGCGTGACACTGGTGACGCGGCATAGTTCGTTTCCGGCCGGCGTCCAGTTGGCGCGCGCTCTGCTCAAGCGTTTTCCATTCGTCGCCGGCGTGAATCAAAACGTCAACGAGGCGCGCGGCAACGTCATCTGGGGACCGCACTTCCGCACGCTCGCCGGGCGCGAAACCCTGATGGAGCGGATCGGCGATGTGAAGCTGGTTTTTCCGCCGGGTGTTTTTTCCCAGGCCAATCCTTCGATGGCGCGTAAGCTCTACGAAACCGTATGTCACTTTGCCGCTTTGACCGGGCGCGAAACCGTCCTCGATCTTTATTGTGGCGTTGGGCCGATTTCGCTCTATCTCGCTTCGGCGGCGCGTCAGGTTTGGAGTGTCGACGATAGTGAGCTGGCGGTGAACACCGCGAAGCAGAATGCTCGGCGCAACGGGCGCGGCAATTGTCGATTCTGCGCTGGAGATGTCGCCTCAATGGCGACGAAACTGAAGAACGATG
>DATBEY010000238.1:0-2975 GCA_036558765.1 Binatia bacterium
CTCATAGTTGGTGTTGGCGCCGCCGCTGAAAAGATCGGCGACCACGTGACCGGCGCGAATTTCTGCGATGATCCTTGTGCCCAAGGAGTTGCCTGATCCGTTCACCGTGACAAGTTTCAGCCAGGGAAACTCTTTGCGAAACTCGTTGAGCAGAGGTTCGCTGCCATAGCGGCCGACATAGAAATTCAGGCGCCCTTCTTTCTTGGCAGCCTCGATCGTCTTTTCCCAGGCCGTTTGCCATCCGGGCTTAGCCTCCGCAGCCAAACCCGATCCTCGAAATAGCAGAATCAGCGCACATAAGAATAAACAAATGCTGCGCCACGCTTTCATCTTCAATGCTCTTTGCACGCTTCCAGGTGGCTCATTTTTTTGCCGCGAATATTTCATCCAGCAGCTTTATTACTGGCGTGAGGTCTTTTGTATCCGCATCGTCGGTATCGAAATACGGCATTCTGTCGCGCCGCTGCTCGTTGGCCGGAATGTGATCTTTTGGCACATCGATTCTGCGCGAGTTCCGCGCATCGCCCGGCACCGAGATTACCTTTTGGAATAGCGTTTGGCCTTCACGCGACAGCAACCAGTTGATGAAGACCTTGGCGGCATTCGGGTGCGGCGCCCGATTCAACAGAGCGAGGGAGCCGAAGGCCGACGAAAGATTCACACCTTCCTTGAAGTGGTACGAGTCGAATTGATCTACCGGCAGTCCCTGATTTCTCGCTTTGAAGATTGTCCCGCCCTGCACCGGCAGGCATAGAGCGAATTTCCCGGTGCCGAGCCAATCCACTGCCTGCCGCAAATCCGCGACCATCGTCACATCCATTTCGCCGAAAAGCCTTCGAAGAAATTTGGGACCGAGATCGGGATAGTAATACAGAAACTGCCATGGGATTCCGGCACCCCGCAGTTTTCTAATGTCCGTGGACATGATCTTGCCCTTGAGCTTGGGATTGAGGAAATCCCAGTAGCTCCTGTATTCGTTAGGATCAAGCAGTTGAGTGTTATAGCCTGCGCCGGCGCCGGCCGCCACATTGCCCTCGTAAACGAGAATATATTGTTCCTCTTTGTCGGCGTATTTTTGTTTACCCTCCCACCATTTCGTCGGGTCTACGACTTCCGGCATTAACAGAGCCGGTTTGATGGGATCGAGCATTTTGCCGCGGTAAAGAACTTGAAACAGCGAGTTGCCGCCGCCATTGTAGACGTCCACGAGATACTTCTCGGCGCGCCGCTCGGCGGCGATACGCGCGGTGAGATCGGTTCCCGCTCCAGTGATGCTGGTAACTTTTATTTTCGGAAATGCCTTCTGAAATACACCGGACTCGATAATCGCTCCGTAGCCGCCGATCGAGACCGTCACTTGCCCTTCTTTTTCCGCAGCCCGGACCGTTTGTTCCCATTCGTCTTGGCGGGACGTATTCACCTGCGCCGCAATGCTCTGGGGAGCAATGAGGAAGAGCAAACCAATCGAAATTAGAAAAACCGGAGCACATCTGGTCAAGCCAACATCCCACACACATTTAGTCTTTCGCTCCACCTTCACTTACTCACTCCGGCCTTCGTACCGTCGTGCTGAGCGACAGCGAAGCATCTCGCATTCCGATGCCAATGACGAGATCCTTCGGCTATCGGCTCAGGATGACACACCGTTAACATATGGTTGTTCAACTGGCGTCCGCATTTCCGCGCCGCTATTTCTTTCCGTTCAGCGCCGAGTAAATCTTTTCCGATGTCAGCGGCAGATCGAAAATTCGTACGCCGGAGGCATCGGCTATGGCATTCGCAATCGCTGCCGCCGTCGGCACGTTCGGGTTTTCCGCAATCGCTTTGCCGCCGAAGGGTGTCGGTCCCGTGGGACTTTCGACCAGCACGGTTTTCAACGGCGGAATATCAGCTATGCTTGGAAGCTTCGATTCGCCCAAGTTCAATGTTGTAATCTTGCCGTCGGTCATGGGGTTTTCTTCCATCAATGCGAAGCCGAGACCGGTCACGACGCCGCCGTCGATTTGCCCCGTGAGCGTCAAATGATTGAGCACCGTTCCGGTATCGTGCGCCGTAGTCAAATGGAGCACTTTGACTCCACCGGTTGTTGGATCCACTTCGACTTCGGCGATCTGCGCGGCAAAGCCGGTTACCTTGGGCATGTCTTTGGGAACGAAGTTCGCGAGATGAAACACTGGGCCGCCGTTTTCCTTGACGGCAAGTTTGATCATGGCCTCGGTGGTGGTGGATTTTTTGCTCGGCGCAATTAATTTCCCGCCATCCTGGCGGATCTCTTCCGGCTTGCAGCCTAGTTCCCGTGCCGCCAGGCTAATCAACTTTTCTCGGACTTCGCGCGCCGATTGGTGCACCGCGTGTGCGGAGGTGTTGGTCTGCTTGCTGCCGCCGGTGCCCGGATCGAACGGCAAGCTGTCGGTGTCCCTGAACGCAATGCCGACTTTCTCCGGCGCTAGTCCGAGAACTTCGGAAACGATTTGCTGACTGACTGTGTAATATCCCGGCCCCACGTCCGGAACTCCGGTGAGAATCGTGACCCGGCCGTCGGTTTCAAGCGTAAGCGCCGAGCTGGCTTTACCTTCCGGCGCGCCGCGATCGTACAGTGCGATGCCCCAGCCGCGGTTTTTTTTCGCGCCGTTCTTTTTCCAGCCGGAAGCTTTTACCGCGCGCTCCAATACGTCGCCCATCAGAATGTGACTCCACTTTTCACCCATCGGATTGGCATCGCCATCACGCAGGATGTTCCTGCGGCGCAACTCGAGCGCGTCAATACCCATTTCCTTTGCGATGATGTCCATTTGCGACTCGAAAGCGAAGACGACTTGCGGACTTCCTGGGGTGCGCGTCTGTGTGCACGGAACCTGATTGGTATAGGCGCAATAGGTGCGTACCTCGATGGCCGGGCAACGATACATGCTCGCCAGGCGCCGTCCGCCTAATACCGTGACTTGAGGATTCGCTTTCTGCGCGCCGTAAGCGCC
>DATBEY010000239.1:0-8760 GCA_036558765.1 Binatia bacterium
CATAGGGTACCGGCATGCAAAAGCAGCGCTCATTTGTTATCTGTAGCTGATGGATTCAGTCCTGATCCGATATCACGAAATCGCATTAAAGAAGGGCAATCGCCGATATTTCACCGAGCTGCTCAAGCGAAATCTACTGGCCGCGGTCAAGGATTTCGGCCCCAAAGAAATTCGCAGCTTGCCGGCGAGAATCTTGGTTACTTTCAAAAATCATCCTGCGTCAGCAGATCTCATCGAGCGCATCAGCAGTGTCTTCGGCGTCGCGAATTTTTCTCTCGTGAAGCGCGTCGATCGGGACCTCGACGCTTTGCGTGATCACGTTTTAGCGGCGCTGAACGGCCACAGCTTCGAATCCTTCCGTATCGAAACCCAGCGCGGCGACAAAACGTTTCCGCTTGCATCGCCCGAGATCAACCGTCAACTCGGCGCCGCCGTCAAGGAAAAATCAGGCGCGCGAGTGGATCTGGAAGATCCCGAATTTACCGTGACCGTGGAAATTCTGCCGAACGACGCGTTTTTCGGATTCAATAAAATTGCCGGCGCCGGCGGCCTACCGGTCGGATCGAGCGGACGCGTCGTCGGCCTCATTTCGGGGGGAATCGATTCACCGGTAGCCGCATACCGACTGATGCAGCGGGGTTGCCGGATCATTTTTGTTCACTTTCACAGCGTCCCTTATCAGGACAGGACTTCCCAGGAAAAGGTACGCCAGCTTGTACAGCGGCTTACCCGGCATCAATTTACATCGCGTCTCTATCTGGTGCCTTTCGGCGAGATCCAACGCCAGATTGTTGCGACGGTGGCCCGACCGCTGCGCGTCGTCCTTTACCGCCGTATGATGCTGCGCATCGCTGCGACGATCGCACGAAACGATAAAGCCAAAGCCCTCGTGACCGGCGAGAGTCTCGGTCAAGTGGCCTCACAGACTCTGGACAATATGGCGGTCATTCAACAGGCAACGCGCCTGCCGATTCTGCGGCCCTTGGTTGGCATGGACAAACAAGAAATCATCGATCAAGCTAGACGTATCGGCACTTTCGGGATTTCTTCGATTCCGGATCAGGATTGCTGCCAGCTGTTTGTCCCCGCCCATCCGGCCACCAAAGCGCGCTTTACTGCCGTCGAAGAGGACGAGGCTAAACTGGCCATTCCTGAGTTGGTCCGCTACGGCATTGATAACGCTATCGAGGAGGAGTTTATTTTTCCGGAAAGCTGCCCGCGTTCAAAGGATTGAACCGCTTACCGGCCCGGCCTTGGGCAGGTGAACCGCACGCCGCTTGCGTGCGGCTCGGGAAGAATCACCACAGAGACGGTGAGAGCCCAGAGGGTTCGAACAAAACATTAAGGATCGAATTCCCTTACTCCACGCCTCTTATGAAAATTCCGATCAGCGCAAAAATCCCCCGGTCCTACGGCTCGCCTCGTTGCAAAAGGGGCTATTGGGGGATTTCTCGGCGTTGGTCCCTACCGCTGCGCCTCATTTTAATGCGCGATGTTGTACGATTAGTACATGAATCACTCTGTGGTGATTCTCATCTCGACCGAATTAGCTCAGCCTTCATCCATGTAGTCTCTGCCGAAGCGGAACTGCTCAAACCGTTTTTGTTTTTGCACCTGCTCCGCAGTCGTGGGACCTTCACACGGGCCATAGTAGTCGATGTAATCCCCATTGGTTTGCGTCGAGCGCGCCAAATCCGAAGGACCGACAGGTGACAATTCCTTGTGACAATAGCCACCGCCGAGCTCTTCCTGAGAGCGGTTTGCCTGGCTGTACGAGCCGCTCGTACAGCCTGCGATCGCAAGTAAAGATACCAGCATCACTGTCGACGGGCGAATCATAGCTAATCCTTTCTTTTGACACCTTTCATCGATTCCGTAGCCATCACCGAGATCAGTGTACCTGTTCTGCAGCAATATTAAAAACCGGGCTTAAAGACTGGCTGCTTGCATGTGCCGGCGCTTTCTGATTGCGTTATTTACGGCAGGAGAACGCTCGTGGAAATATCGATTAAAATTGCTTCCCGACAGTACGAGCAACTGCGCACCCATGTTCCCGATGGATCGAGCGCCCGTGAAGCGGTTGAAAGGGCGACGAGAATCGATTATTCGCTAGGCGGTGTTTTGTTCGAAGGTTACACCATCGTTTGCGATGAAGATGCAGCTCGCGGTTTGCAGGAAACCGCGGTGCATCATTGCCCGGAAATTGTACCGAAAATTCAAGAAGCAGTCCGTCTCGCAAGGTCCGGACAGATTTAAGATGCTTGCCCAGCTGTGAGACCTGCTTGGGAAAGCCGATGCGAACTCGGTCCTTTTACGACTTCAGACGACCTTCCCTACCGCCCGCGTCTCTAACACACCAGGCGATCGGAGCGTTTGCCGGCAACGGCCTGGTTTCAACGCGTTTAGAGCAACCTGACGGCACCGCTGGTTTTCGGCGACCCGCTGCCCAGCTCGCCGTTCTTGACTCTTGCTCATCATCGGTTTGGCGGAACATCTTAAACCGAAAACTCGATCTGCTTTGGGTGGCGATCTCCCTCGGGCTCGCGCTCTTTACGTGGCATTACGCGCTGCGCGAGGCTTACACGCCGATCTGGCTCTACATCGCGCTCAACGTTCAGTGTGCCGTTTTGTTTGCGCTACGTCACCCGGCGCAGCTTACGACCCGACATCCGTTGGAAATGGGTGTCACTCTCGTCTCGCTGAATTGTATCTTTGCCTTCCAGCCCGTAGCAATTGCTTCCTCTGCATGGGCTCCGCTTGGCGGTGTCATATGCACCGCGGGAGCTCTTCTGACATTGGTCTCCGTGCACTCGTTGGGCCGTAGCTTTGCCGTTCTGCCGTCGCTTCGCCCGATTCAAACCTCTGGAGCGTATCGCTTTGTGCGCCATCCAATCTATCTTTCGTATCTTGTCACCGCGCTCGGGATAGTTGTCCGTCACCCAAGTCTTTACAACGCCGCCGTCGCGCTCATCGGGATGATTTTGATTCTTTGGCGGATCAAATTCGAAGAGCGTCTGCTCGCTCAGGAGCCGAGCTATCGCGATTATCGTGCGAGGGTACGCTACCGGCTGATTCCCCGATTGTATTGAGCGAGGCAACCGCCGTCCGGCGTTATACGTACTGTTGAATGGTTTGCAGGCTCGGTGGAAAAAATAACTCTTCCGGTTGCGGTTTTTTCCTGATCATTCCCTGCTCAAATTCGTAACGGATCACCGCTTCCAAAGCTTTGCGATTGTCCTCCAGGTTGTAGGGCCACGGATCCGCGCCGAAGATTTCGCGTTGCTCGCGCAGTAAGTCCTGCACCCACACCAAAGCAAAACTTCGCGGGTCGCTGTTGCGCGCATAGCAAATCTCTTTTGCCCTTTGAAACGCACGCAGTAAGCTAATCGCCGCCCACGGATGGCTTTCCAGAACCGCGTTCTTGATCACCACGGTGTGCATTATCGGAAAGAAGCCGCCGTTTTTGTAATACTCGATCTCCGCTTGCTTCGGATTCTGAAATAGCAAAGCTACTCTGGGGTCGCCGCCGCGAATCGATGGCAGAGTCTCCGGGTAAAGCGCCGCTTCCAGTTCGCCGTCAAGCAGCATCTGATCGACATTTTTGCCGTGCGCTACTCGTTTCACGTTCATCCATTTCGCCGGTTCGAAGGGAATGTCCTCCTCTTCTTGGCACCACCACTCGATTGATTTGAGGTCCACGCCGTAGTGATCTTGTAAAATACCGCGCATCCAGAGTCCCGCGGAGTTTTGCAGCGTGTCCAAGGCGACTTTCCGCCCGTTCAAATCCGACGGTCTATCGATACCGCAACCGGTTCTTTTCACCATGTACTGATGGCGAAAACGACGGTGCGGAAAGACCGGGATCGCGTTATAGCTGCAACCTTTGTCGCGCGACACCAAATAACCGACTAAAGATAATTCGCAGATATCGAATTCTTCGTGCCGCAGCATTCGCCCGTGGCGTTCGGGCGATGGCATCGTCAAGACGTTGAGATCAATGCCCTGAGGCTGGATTTCACCATTGATCAACGGCCGGAGAAAATCATAATCGCCGCAGGCCAACGTCAACTGCAATTTTGACATTTATCCTCTCCGCACATGCTGTTCGTATAATTCGGGGGTATCGATATCCAATGCGATTCCCGCTTCCTCCGTCTCGATTTCCAGAGTGTGGGCGCGATGCGCGTTAACCACGGCTTTGGCGCCTTGATCTGCTGGCGCGCTGAGCAACTCCGCAAATAACTCACGTGAAAAAATCACCGGATGACCTCGTTTGCCGTGGAATTTCGGCACGATGATCCGCTTCTTGGTTTCATAAAACCGCCGAATCATTTCCTGCACCAAAGCTGGCGTAAGATAAGGATGATCGACAAGATGCACGAGCATGCCATCACAATCGTGATCGAGATGCAGGTGCCGGACTGCGAGTTGCAACGACGAGAGTTGTCCCAGTTTGTAATCGGTGTTGATCAGAATTTCGACCGGCAGATGAGAAATCTTTGGTTGAAGTTCGCTGGCATTGTGTCCGAGAATCACGATAATTTTGCCAACCCTCGTCTGCTTCAGAGCAGCAACAATCCTCTCAATGAAGGTCTGGCCATCGATGGGCAGGAGCGCTTTGGGCCTTCCCATGCGGCTCGATTCGCCGGCGGAGAGAACCACGGCGACAATCACGATTGGCCCAGCACGTTACGGATGGTAAAAATCTCCCCTTTCCCCTCCCTGTGATCGCGCTCAGGGCACGCTTTTTCAAAGAGGAGAAGATTTCTCATTGCGAAAAATTTCCCCTGTGAAAAAGGGGGATCAAGGGAGATTTCTTGGGCGCTCAACAGTCTAGCAAACATAGCTTTTGCGGCCTCCAGCGGGCTTAAGACTCACTTATAAACGTTGTCGATGAAGCCGCTTTTCTCCAGCTCCCGCACAATACTATCATCGACAATGTCCTCGACCCGGAGTGACGCACCCGGTTTTCGCGCCAGGGCTTCCTTGATCTGCACCTCGGTGCCTTCGCGCGTGACCAACGGCACACGGTCGTGCAGCTTGACATTGGCGGCATAGGAGGCTTCCAAATATTGCGGATTATCCTGGCGCGTGTATTTGGCAATGTATTTTTTGGTCTCTTCCTTACGAGTTTTGAGGAAGTGGGTCGACTCGATAAGCGCCATTGTCAGCCGGCGAATGGTATCGCGGTGGCTGGCTAGATAGTTCTTTGTCGTTGTCGAGCAAATGTAGGGAAACTCGTAACGCTTTTGAAAGTCTGCCGTGCTGATCATAATTCGATGCGGCATGCCCTTGGCTAGATAAATAGTGCCCGGTGGCGAGGGAAAGCCGACGATCCGTCCGGTGCGAAACGCGGCCGCCCTTTCCGTTGGGCCGCCCACCTGGAGGATGGGGACATCGCGGACCGGCTCCAAACCCAAGCCTTTGATCAGGACCCGCGCAGCGACGTCCGAAGCGCTGCCGACTCGGCTTATGCCCACGCTTTTTCCTTTCAAATCCTCCGGTGATTTCACCGACTCCTGGACGATTAACTCGTAGGGCAGCGTGTTGATGTAGCAGGCCGTCATCACCAGGTTCGCGCCGCTCACTGCTGCGCTCGCCACCGCACCGCCCGAAGCATTCGCGACCTGAATGTCGCCCGAGACTACGGTTGATACGCTCATCGTCGAGCTCTGGATGAAGATCAGCTCCACGTCCAAACCGTATTTTTTATAGAGGCCGGCGTCGAGCGCCGTGAACCAGACGGTATTCGAGGCATCCGCCGAGCTATAGGCGATTTTAAGACGCTCCTCCGCCTGTGCGCCGGCGGCTTGACAGCAACAGGCACAAACTAGCAACGCGAAAATCGTGAGACGCCCACCCATCATGCTTGTGCCCTCCTCATCCGTGCTCCAAAGACAACCAAGTTGAAATAGAAGCTTTAAGATCTGCGCTCAATTTGTTGATTATTCGGCTGGGAGGGCCATACATTCAGCAGCGGGAAGCTCCACCCAAACCTGATCGCCACGGCGAACTTGGACGGTGTAGCGCTGATGTGTCTGTAACATCTGTTTGCCCAGCTCTACGGCACAATCGACGTACTCGCCCAGGAACATGGCTGCGCCGATTTTGCCTTCGATGACATTGGCGTCGTTGGCAGGCCGGTCGAGATGAAGATTGATACTCTCAGGGCGGATCACCACGACCACATTGCTACCCACTGGCAAACCCTCGAGGATTTGGCAGGAAATCTCGCCGTCATCGGTCTTCACCGACCCGATTCCATTCGCGTCGAGCCGCGCCACACGCCCAGTCAGCTGGTTAGTGGAACCGATAAAGTTCGCGACGAACTTGCTTTTGGGCTGGAGGTAAATCTCGCGCGGGGCGCCTTCCTGAATGATCAGACCGGCATTCATGACGGCGATCATATTCGACATGGAGAGGGCTTCGATCTGATCATGAGTGACGTACAGAGTGGTGATTCGCAAGCGGCGCTGCAACTCCCGTAGCTCGAAGCGCATACGCTCGCGCAGCTTCGCGTCCAAATTACTCAAAGGCTCATCGAGCAGCAATACCTGCGGCTCGCGTACCAGCGCGCGAGCCAACGCAAGCCGCTGTTGCTGGCCGCCGGAAAGCTGCGTCGCCATGCGGTCTTCATAGCCGCCAAGCTCCACTTGCGCGAGTGCATTGTTGACCTTTTGTCGAATATCGTGACTGCTGAAACGTTGCTTGCCGACCCGCAGTGGAAAGGCGACGTTCTCAAATACGCTGAGGTGCGGCCAGATTGCGTAGCTCTGGAAAACCATGCCGATGGGGCGACGGTAAGCCGGTACGAATGTGTTGTCGTTAGCGGAATAGACCTTCTTGCCGGCGACTATAATTTCCCCCTCATTCCCCTTTTCCAGACCGGCAATGCAGCGCAAGGTTGTGGTCTTGCCGCAGCCGGAGGGCCCCAAGAGGGTGTAAAAGCGTCCTTCCTCCACGGTGAACGAGATATCGTTAACCGCTTTGACGCCGGCACTTTCGCCGTCGGCATAGATTTTAACTAGCGATTTGACTTCAATCATTGAGCCAGGCTCGAACGCTTCATCTAACGCCGCCCGTTCGAACGAGTTGAACAGCTTGAACGATTTGAATGCCTTGAACTTTCCTTATGTCTGTATGCCCACCCGGCCGGTAAACTTATAAAAGATAGCCACGATGCTTAACAGTGTCGCGATCATCAGCATACCGATCGCGGCGACGACGGTTACCTGACCTTGCTCGAACATGGTAAACAACAAGATGGAGAGCACCCGGCTTTCGCCTGTGGCGAGCAGAACCGAAGTCGAAAACTCACGGAAGGAAACGATGCAGATATAAATCCAGCCCGCCACCAGTCCCGGTCGCAAAAGCGGCAAGGTCACTCGCTTGAAACTTTCCCACCAGGAGGCTCCCGACGCCGCGGCAGCCTCTTCCAACTCACCATGGATTTGCATGATGGAACCAGAGGCGGCGCGCATACCGTAAGGGATGTAGCGCGTCACGTATGCGATCAGCAGCACCCAAATCGTGCCGTAAATCGGCAGCGGAAAAGCCACGTACAGTAGGATCAGCGCCATACCCATAACGATCCCAGGAATCGTGATCGGCACGAAGGCAAGAAAATCGAGCAGCCAGGACCCGGGCAGACGACTCTTATAGACGATCCATGCAACCAGCGAAGTCAACACCATCGCCACCGTCGCCGAAAGCGTCGCCAAAATCACACTGTTTTGCAGGGCGTCCCAAAATGGCCGAAAAGTCCAGAGATAGCGATAGTTGTCTAAGCTTAATTTGCTTACGGCATCCCAACCGGGGGTTGCGAAGAACGGCAGAAATGACGCCCAAAACAAAACCAAGAACGGCGTCAGCACGACAAATACAAAATAGGTCAGTAAGAAGCCCAGACCGAGCCAGCGCCATTTTCCCAAATCGAATTGCCTGGGACGAAATGCCTTGCCGGTGACGGTTTGAAACTTCTTGCTTTCTTTCGTGCCGCGTGTGTAAAGCCATACGCCGATCGCGCTCAATAGCAAAAGCCCCACGGATAACGCGCCGCCACGGCCATAGTCCGGTGGGTAATCATTGAAAGCCGTATAGATTTCGCTCGTATAGACATAAATTCGCGACGGTATGCCGATCAGAGCCGGCGCCTCGAACGATTCGAGCGTGCGCACGAATAAAATCAACAGCACCGATGCCGTCGTCGGCATGAGCAGGCGCAGCGTGATGCGCTTGAAGGTCTGCCACGTACCGGCGCCCGACATCATCGCCGATTCTTCCAGAGACGGGTCCATCGATTTGAAGGCCGCGACCATCAACAAAAAAGCCAGCGGCACCTGACCGACGGAGTGCACCCAAATCATTCCGGGCAGCGAGAAGACATTGAATGGCGGTGATTTCAAGCCGAACAGCTGCATCAGCCAAACGTTAAGATAGCCAAATTTCGGGCTAAGCAGAAAGATCCAGGCGATCGCTTCGAGCACACCCGGAAGAATCAATGGTACAACCGCAAGCGGCACGAAAATCTGCCGCAATGGGGTATTTGTCCGCTCGGTGAGCCAAGCCAGCATGGTGCCAAGGGCAAAGCTCAATAGCGCCGAACCCGAGGCGAAAATAACCGAATTCATAAACGTGGAATAGGTATAGGGGCTGGCGTAAGCGGCTTGGTAATTTTTCAGGGTGTAGATGAACTCACGCGGCGCTGTCTCCGCTTGAAAGCTGCCCACGACCAGCATCAGCAGCGGCAGTACCGCAAGA
>DATBEY010000240.1:0-6076 GCA_036558765.1 Binatia bacterium
CGCCGTGCTCCAGCGCTTTCTTTTGCACCTGCAATCCGGGAAAGGACGGCAACAATGCCGGATGAATGTTCATGATCCGGTTCGAGAAAGCGGTTAGGAAGACCGGTGAGAGCAGGCGCATAAATCCTGCGAGCGCACCCAGTTGCACACCGCGCGCGCGCAGCAGCTCAACAACGGCGTGATCGTAAGCTTCGCGGCTGGGAAACGACTTGTGATCGAGTAATTGGGTCGGAATGCCATGATTTTTGGCCCGCACCAGGCCAAAGGCATCGGCGCGATTGCTCAAGACAAGTTGAATCGTGGCGTCAAGCTTCTTGGCCGCGATCGCATCGATCATCGACTGTAAGTTCGTGCCGCTGCCGGAAATGAGCACGGCGATCGGAAGTTTCTCTGCCATTGGGTGTTTTTTAGGAGCGGATGATCGCGTTCCGTGTTCCTTTGCGTATTTCACCAACCACGTAACAGCGCTCGCCGAGTTTCCTGACCGACTGCAGCACTCCATCGGTGTGCTTTTTACCGACGATAAAAATCATACCGAGCCCATTGTTGAAAGTACGATCCATTTCATCTGGAGCGATCGCGCCAATTTTCTGAATCATCGTGAATACCGCGGGCACCGGCCAGCTCTGCCGATCGATCACTGCACGACAGCTGTGAGGCAACACCCGAGGCAAATTCGCACTAATGCCGCCGCCAGTGATATGCGCCGCCCCTTTTATCGGAAACTTGTGGAAGAGCATACGAGTGATTTTTCCATAGATTCGCGTCGGTTCGAGCAACTCTTCCGCCAAAGTGCGACCGAGTTCTGGAATCTGTTGATCGATCTTGAGGCGCCCTCGTTCCAAAAGCACTTTGCGTGCCAGCGAGTAGCCATTACTATGGAGACCCGAAGACGGCAGACCGATCAAAACATCCCCTGGAACGATTTTGGTCGGATCTATTATTTTCCGCCTTTCCAGGACGCCGACAACGAACCCCGCAAGATCGTACTCGCCGTCGGCAAAATCGCCGGGATGTTCGGCGGTTTCTCCGCCAATCAACGCACAACCGGCCGCGCGGCAACCTGCGGCGATCCCGCGCACCACCGCTTCGGCAACTTTGACGTCGAGCTTGCCACAGACAAAATAATCCAGAAAAAAAAGCGGCGCCGCTCCTTGGGTCAAAATATCGTTGACGCCCATCGCCACGAGATCGATTCCCACCGTGTCATGAATCCCAGTCATGAATGCAATCTTGAGTTTGGTCCCGACGCCGTCAGTGGAGGAAACCAGGATCGGATCGCGATAGCCGGTCGACTTGAGATCGAACAGCGCGCTGAAGCCGCCGACACCGGCCAATACGCCGGCCGTTCTCGTTTTTTTGGCGATCGGTGCAATGCGGCGCACCAGCGCGTCACCGGCTTCGATACTGACGCCGGCCTGGGCGTAGGTTAATCCTTTGTTTGCCATTGCATGATCGGTGGGAAGAGACAGATTTAGAATGATAGCGCACGGCGACGGCAAATTCACATGGTCGAGCCCACCGAATTCGGCGCTCCCCGCGCCGCGAGCAGTGCGCGGATTTTCAGCGCATAACCGCCAAATTTCTGATCGGTCATCATTTCCATGCTTCTCGGGCGCGGCAAATTGATGGTAATTTGTTCTAAAAGCCGACCTGGCCGCGCGGACATGACGAAGACCACATCGGACAGAAACACCGCTTCTTGGATGCTGTGGGTGACGAACAGCACGGTTTTTTTTCGCTCTTCCCAGATGCGCAGGAGCTCCATATCAAGCTCATCGCGAGTCATCGCGTCCAGTGCGCCGAACGGCTCGTCCATTAATAGCAGCTGCGGATCGGTCACCAAAGCGCGGCAAAGCGAAACCCTCTGCTGCATGCCGCCCGAGAGCTGATGCGGGTACATTTCATCGAAACCGTCCAGGCCCACGACTTTGATCAGGGCTCTTGTCCGTTCCGTGTGGCTAGGGATGTCGAGCCTGGCGAATTCAACAGGCAGGAGAATATTGGCGGTCACCGAGCGCCATTTGAGTAGCACCGGCGCCTGGAAAACCATTCCCACGTTTTCCAGCGGAGCGCGCACCGGTTCACCGTTAACGGTGACCGTTCCTGATGACGGCGGCAGCAAACCCGAGACAATTTTGAGCAACGTACTTTTACCGCAACCGCTCGGCCCGACAATCGAAACGAAATTTCCCGCTTGAACCTCGAAGCCCACATGGTCGAGCGCCGTCACGGTTGTCCCGCCACTCATAAAAGTGCGGGAAACGTCACTGACGGCGATCAGCGCCGCCACTGGGAGGCCCTCGGTTTCACGAATTCGTTAATGTCTGACGAATTGGTTGGTGTAAACTTCCTTGGCGGACACCTTGCGGGCAACGTCGAAATATTCATTGACGACCCTTACGGTCTTATCCATGATTTCCGGTTTCATATAACCTAACGCGACGTTCACCGATTCCGGCGGCAAAAATACTTCCGTGATCGCATTTTTAAGTTGGATCGTAGTCAGCGCGGATTCGAGCTCGGGCTTATGCTTCAACAGGATCTTAAGCGACTCCTCTTGGTTATCGCGAGTGTAGCGTAGCCCTTCCAAAGTGCCCTCTACATAGGCTCGAACCAATTCGGGGCGCTTCTTCAAGTCGTCGTCCTTGGCAATCAGGCCAGTGCCGTAAATGTCCAAACCAGTATCTTTCATAAAAACCCGCGAGAGCTTGACACCGACCTTCGCCGCCGCTTGCTCGGCGATTTCGTCGTTGGAAGCGCGGTACATGACGATGAAATCCGCTTTCTTAGTCACCATCGCTGCCGGTTGAATCGGCGCCGCGGTCTCCTGAATCTTGATGGATTTGAAATCGATCTTGTTGATGCGGCAGTAAGCTGGCATGAGAAACCATTGAGCTTGGCCGGGGCTGATCGCCCAGGACTTTCCGGGAAGATCTTTGATAGTTTTGATGACTCCTTCATCGCGCCACAGAATCGTGGCGGGAACATAGCCAAATTGCGCCACGACCTCGACTGGTGTACCACGTGATTTGGCGACGATCGCAGTCCCAATGTCCGCAAAACCAAAATCTGCGCTCCCCGAACCGATGGCGCGCACCGTGTCCGCTGAGCCGGTGCTCGATTGAATCGTCGGATTCAAGCCGCGCTTGGCGTAGAAGCCTTTTTCCAGGGCGACATACCAGGGCGCGTGCTTTCCGCCGATAATGAAATCCAAGCGAATGGTGGCCGGCGTCAACTCGGCCCCGTGCAGCGGCGCTTTACTCAAAAGCAGAAGTGCAACGCCGATAGCGCAAACGATGCTGAGTGCCCGTCCAGTAGTCAGTGACATGAATCCTCCGCCTCCTGCTTAGTTCAAAAAGATCCTTCGACCTCGCGCACGCCGGCGCTCCAGGGAGCCATTTTGCGTTGGATGATTTCCGCCAGCCAAAATAGACCAAGGGACAATACCGCCAAAATGAGCAAAATCACCAGGGCAAACGCCGTGTCCAGATTATAGTTGGCCTGCAGAACCAAATAGCCGAGTCCCTCGTTAGCGGCGACGAACTCGGCGACAATTGCGCCGGTCACCGACAGGACGATCGCTACTTTGATCCCGGCAAATAAATAAGGAATCGAGTTGGGCAGGCGAATCTTTTGGAAGACGTCGAACTCCGAGGCACGATTGATTCGCGCTAGCTCCAATAGCTCCGGCTCGATTTCCTTCAGGCCGACCACGGTGTTGACGACGATGGGGAAAAAAGCGACGAGAAACGCAATCGCAATTTTCGAAAACAATCCATAGCCCACCCAGATCACCATTAATGGAGCGAAGGCGCTTTTGGGCATGGCGTACAGGATCACGATCAACGGATAAATTGTATTCTGCAGATGGCGCGAGTAAACGACTGCGATCGCAAAAGCGACGCCGAGCACGAGAGACAGAATGAAACCGCCGAAGGCTTCGATGAACGTAATAAAGGCATGATTGCCGAGAATCGGTAATTTTTTCAAAAACGCGATCCAAAGATCACGCGGCGGCGGGAGAATAAACGTCGGAACTTTTATGACCTCGACTAAAATCTCCCAGAACAGCAAAAGCACCGCAAAAAAGAGCACGGGCTCTGCAACATTTTTCCAAGAAGATTTCACGAGCGCACTCCGCGCCGACGTTAAAGGAAACCATCGGTGCTGTCAAGAAAACGGTCCGATTCCAGCAGACGTTAAACCAGCTCATGTTTGAGCCTGATCAAAAAGGTCCAGATGCGAGACGCGCGCAGAGTCCGCCAGCGAGGACGTACTCTTACAGCACTTTGAGCGAGCGGACCAAGCGGAACGAAGCAGGTGGGCCTTGTTCATCAGGCTCTCAAGGTTCCTGTTGCTCCCGTTTCAATTGGCTGTGGTCGAGCAGCATCTCGCGCTTACGATGAATCATCTCGCGCTCTTGGGTAAGAAAGCGCTCCACGGCACGGCGAAACCGGCCGTCGACGATGTAGTGCATACTGGTGGTATGCTCCGGGTCCAAACCACGAAGCTGTTTAAAGCTTCCGCCGGCGCCCGCTTCGAACCGCTCCAGTCCCATGCGGATCGAGTGCTCGATGGCAGAGTAGTAACAAACATTGAAATGCAGAAACGGATGTTCCTCGAAACAGCCCCAATACCGGCCGTACATCGCGCTGTCATCGCGCACATTGAATGTCCCGGCGATAATCTTGCCCTCGCGCTCGGCAAGCATGAGGCAGAGGTGCGCGGCGAAACGGCGATGCAGGTCATCGAAGAATTCGCGCGTCAAATATTGCCGGCCATAATAGAGCCGGTCTACATGCCCTTTGTACAAGCGAAACATCGTCCGCACGTGCTGAAGTGTCAGTTCTTCCCCCTCGAAAGCGTGAATCGTGATGCCGCGCGCTACGACTTCGCGTCGTTCGCGTTTGACTTTGTTGCGCCGGTCGCTCCGAAAGCTGCCGAGATAATCGTCGAATGAGGTAAAGCCTCGGTTCTGCCAGTGGAACTGAATTCCCGCGCGCGGGAAAAACCCGATTTGCTCCAGCGCCTCACGCTCGTCCGCCAGACAAAAATTCACATGGACGGAAGAGATCTTGTTATCTGCGGCAATCTTGGCCAGCGCCTGACCCATAAACCGAACCAGCGGCGCACGATCTTCTCCAGCCGCTGTGAGAAACCGGTGCCCCGTCACCGGAGTGAATGGAATCCCCACGAGCATCTTTGGATAATACTGAATCCCGGCGTGGTGCGCCGCTTCAGCCCATTCGTAATCGAACACGAACTCGCCCATACTGTGAAGCTTCAAGTACATCGGGCAAGCGCCCACCACCCGCGCGCCGTTCTCGACAATGACGTGGTGCGGCAACCAACCGCTTCGCTCGTTTACGCAACCCGACTGCTCGAGGCTATCGAGCCAATCCCATTTCAAAAAAGGCGTGGCGTTCCCGACCAGAGCGTCCCAATCCGCGTGCGGCACCTGCGCGATTTTTTGCACCACTTTGACGGTCATGGTTTCGGACATCAACAGCGATCTTAGCATGGGCATCCCTTCGGTCAAACTTTTGTGCGAGCACTCTTCGATACGGCAGCGTTACTGCGGCAACCCGAGTCCCCGAGTAGACGATGATAAGGCAGCGCTATTCGCTGCCTACTCAGGACGGTCGGAGCTCCGACTCCCCGAGTAGCGCCAAGCGCGTATCGAGGGGTTGACAACTCGGCAGCGCAATCTTATTGATATTAACCGAGTCGTTATGGTCATTTACAATCTCCTGTGTAAGAAAAAACACCGCTTCGAAGGCTGGTTTCCGAGTTTCGAAGACTTTCAAAAGCAACGCGACAAAAAGCTCATCTCTTGTCCGAGTTGCGGCACCACGAAAGTCGAAAAAGTTCCCCATGCCTGTGCCGTCCACGTAAAAAAGGAAGAAAACCTCCCCGCAAAAAAGCCGCGGCAACAGCCCCCTGCGGCAGTCTCTCCAGCCGAATTCAATGAGATGCTCATCAAAGTGCATCACTACGTGAAAGAGAACTTTGAAGATGTGGGTTCGCGCTTCGCTGAAGAAGCGCGTCAGATTCACAAGGGCGAAGCCGCGGA
>DATBEY010000241.1:0-5699 GCA_036558765.1 Binatia bacterium
ATCGGCGGAATCACACCGCGCTCCAGCGATATTTTCATGGAAGGTTTGCAACTGCGTTCGATCAAGCTCTGGTCCAAAGGCGAGCCGATTCAAGAAGTCTATCGGATTATCGAGAACAATACGCGGTTCCCGGTGGAACTCCTCGGTGATATCGCGGCGCAGCACGCCGGCTGTGTGCTCGGCCGGGACTTAGCGCAACAATTGGCCGATAAGTATGGAGTCGAGACATTTTTCGCCGCCGTGAAAACGATTCTTGACCAGAGTGAAGCGGCGTCTCGGGCTAAGATCCGCGCGATTCCCGACGGCGAATACCGCTACGAGACATTTTTCGACAACGACGGCGAATCGGACGAACCTCTTCCCATTAGGGTGAAGGTTATTATCGCCGGCGATGAGATGGCGATCGATTATTCCGAAATCGCCGCCCAAGTACGCGGCTGCATCAATTCAGGTTATTACGGCGGCGGCCGGACCACCGCCCGGGTGGCGTTCAAGTATCTGATCGCTCATAACGAAGCGGCCAATGAAGGCACCTTTCGTCCGCTCAAACTCATTTTGCCGCAAGGCAAGATTCTGAGCGCGGAGCCGACCGCGCCAATGGGAAATTATTCGCAGTCGTTTCCGACCGTCATCGATGCGGTCATCAAAGCAATGGAAAAAGCACTGCCCGAACGTGTTACCGGCGCGCATTTCGGAACTTTTTCCGGTGTTCGCTTTCGCGGCAAGCGCGATAATGGCGCGCCGTTCGATTGCCACGACAGCGGCCATGGCGGCTGGGGCGCGTGCGCAACCCACGACGGCGCCGGTCCGTTTCGCACGATGGCACACGGTGATACGCGCATCATTCCGATCGAATTGCAGGAATCGATGTATCCTTATCGCATCCTCGAGTTCAGCTTGCGTGAAGATTCGGCGGGCGCAGGCAAGTTTCGCGGCGGTTTAGGCTTCCGAAAAAAATACCAGATACTCAGTCCCTGCGATCTGCAGGCAATGTTCGATCGGGTCAAATATCCGCCTTGGGGCGTTCAAGGCGGCAAGAGCGGCAAGTCCGGTCAAATCACGGTCGAAAAGCGCTCGGGCTGCAAGGAAATTGTCTATAAGAGCAAAGGCTATCCGCTGGAACCCGGCGACGTCATCACGGTGGAAACGGGTGGCGGTGGGGGCTACGGCCGAGCGCAGGAGCGTCTGCGGGAACTTGTCGAGCGTGACCTGCGGCGCGGCTACATCTCAGCGGACGCGGCGGCCGAAGACTATGGTGTCCAGATGTCGAGCAGCTAGTAGCCGTTTAACGGCAGCTCCGAGGCGAGCCGTTGCGGCGTAAACCGAATTACGACGGAGTTGAACTGGCCTCGAAAAAGCGCGCGGCGGCGACGGCGTCGAGGGCGGGAGAGAAGAGAAAGCCCTGGCCGAATTCACACCCGAGCTCCTTCAGAATGGCTGCTTGATCGGAAATTTCTACCCCTTCGGCAACCACCTGCATGCCGAGAATCTGCGCCAGAGCCACAATCGTCCGAATGATCTCGTAGGGCCGCTTCTTTCCGGAGTCGTTGCTAAAGCCGGCGCTCAAGCGACGCACGAAGGAGCGATCTATTTTCAAGACATCGATGGGAAAGCGATGGAGATAATTGAGCGAAGAAAATCCCTTGCCGAAGTCGTCCAGGCAGAGCTTGATTTTACGCTTTCTGAGTTGCGCGAGAGTGTACGAGGCGACGCGAGTGTTCTCCGCCAGAGCGCTTTCGGTGATCTCAAGGCGCAGATATTCAGGATCTAAACTGGTCTCTTGGAGAATATGATCAAGCTGATCGATCAAATCGCGATGGGATAATTGCTTGCTGGAAACATTGACGCTGACAAAAAAATCATCGCTCAAGCGGAAGCGTCTTCGCCAATCGCGCATTTGCGCGCAGGCTTGCCTGAAGACCGATCGACTCAAGGGCGTCACAAGTCCTGTCTCTTCGGCAAGCGGAATGAACCGCGCCGGAGGAATTGCGCCGCGGCCGTCGCGATGCCAACGGGCGAGCGCTTCAAAACCGGCAAGCCTGCCGGTGTCCAACGATATAATCGGCTGATAGTGCAGCTGGATCTGCTGCCGTTCGATCGCCCTTTTCATGTCGATTTCCAAACGCATGCGATCGAGGGCGCGGGCGTGCATTTTGGCGTCGAAAATCTGATAGCCCAAACGGCGAGTTTTGGCCTGATACATAGCCATGTCGGCATCGCGCAACAGGTCTTCGGGATTTTCCTCGCCGGTAAGACTGAGTGCGATACCGATGCTGCCGGTGATGGATACTTCGTTGCCGTCGAGCACCAAGGGATCGGCGAGCCGCTCGAGCACCCGTTCGGCAACACGAACCGCGTCTTCCGGACCGCGCACCTGCTCAAGGAGGAGAGCGAATTCATCGCCGCCCAAGCGCGCGACGGTGTCTTCTTCGCGAGTGCATTCCACCAGCCGCTGTGACATCTCGATCAGCAGCTTGTCACCGGCGCTGTGCCCCAGACTGTCGTTAATCACTTTGAATCGGTCCAGGTCCAGGAACAAGAGCGCAAAGGGATGATGGCCGTGCCGTTTTGCCGCCGCATTGAGCCGAAGCAGGTTATCCAAAAACAGTGTGCGGTTGGGCATGCCCGTGAGACCATCGTGAAAGGCGCTGCGCTTGAGCTCCGACTCGACGCGTTTGCGCTCGGTGATATCGATGACCGACACGAGCAATCCGGTGCCGGTCGGCGTGTGAATCGGGTTCAAGCCGATTTCCACCGGGAATTCAGTCGCGTCTTTACGCAGACCGTAGAGCTCTTGGCCACGGCCCATCCAATTGACTTGCGCCTGGGTCAGGCAATTCTCCGAGGGATGCGGCAGAACGTTGCGAAATTTTTCCGGTAGCAGCAGCTGGAACGGGCGGCCCAGCAGTTCTTCGCGTCCGTAGCCGAAAATTTGCTCGACATGGGCATTCAGGAGCACGATCCGCCCCTCCTGGTTCAAAATTAAAATTCCATTGGGGGCTGACTCGACCGCAACGCGAAACTGCTCCTGTGCCCAGGTGCGTTCGTTAATTTCTATTTGCAAGGCGTCGAACAAGCGAGCGATCTCTTCGGTTCCCTCCCGCACACGGTCCGCCAGATCATCGTGAGCTCGCTGTAACGTCTCACGAATCTGCATGTCGCCGGTCATGTCGCGGAGGAAACATGTGAACAGGAGTTCGTCTTTTGTCCGTAGCTCACTGAAGGTGACCTGAACGGGTAAAATTCTGCCATTTTGCCATTTCGCAACAGCTGTCTGTGGTTGTCCCGCTGAAATGGATAGAGCCTTGCCGCTGGGGCTGGCAATAAATTCATCGAGTCTCTTGCGAATGACCTCGTCAGATTTCGCGCACAACAATTCTTCGGCCGCCGGATTCATCGATTCAATTCGGCCGGTTCCATCGATAGTCAAAATTCCAACCGGAGCGCCAGCGAGCAGCAATTGGTTGCGCAACTGGTTTTCTAAAAGCAGGATCACGTGCCGATAAAAGGCATCACCGTTTCTTTTCTTATCAGTAATGTCCCGCACCAACATCCATATTTTTTGCGCTTTTCCGTATCTGCTGCTCTGTAGCCATTTCTTTATAGCCACCGGGAATACGGTGCCGTCTTCTTTGACCAGCTCGATTTCATACTCGTCCGTGCTGCCCCGTTCGAGCACCTCGGCGCTGCTAGCAATCTCTTTCGAGCGCCATTTTTCGGAGACCAGGGTGGAGAATTTGCGATGCTTGATTTTTTCCGGACCCGACCGGAGCAAGTTGGCGAGGACCGGATTACAATCGATGATTCGGCCGGCGAGATCGGTTTCAACGATGCTCAACGCGACCGAGTCGAGCAAAGATTTATAATGTGACCATCTTGCGCGCATTCCGTTTCCGTTTGTGCTTCGAGGGCGCGTGCTCCTGACTATAGTAGGAAATATTTTTGTCGTACGCTTGGCTTTTTTCATTCAACACCTGTGCAAGGGACTATTTCGGGTTGAAAAATTTTATGAAAAAGCAGATTTGCGTTGCCGGCACAGGGCGGTTCCGGCAGGAACTTCCGAGGTGCCCAAAATGCCGTCGAGAATGTGTGTTTTTAGTCTTCTGCTGGCCGTATTTCATCTGCAGCAGGGTTACTAGGGGTGTGGCAGTCATCATCGGTCAGCGAGCAAATTTGTCAGAGAACCCGAGGTCACATTCAATGTTGGACACCATGGAATTCGGACAAAATGATATTTTTGGCCGCATTCGCGAATTTTGTGTCAGGCCAAACGACTGCACGCGCTCACCTGTTTGAACAATGCCCCAAGGTTTCCTTGCAAGTAGCAACCGGGGTGCCAGAGGGGACAGAATCGGGCGCTTTGCCAAAATGGCAGAATGCCTAGTTGGGAGTTTTTTACCTAAAAAGGAGGTGAAAGGTGTCAGAGGCGTGTGCTACGAATCCGGAGCGATCAGGACTCGTGTGCTGAACGTGATAGCCGTATTGGGCGCGTCTATCTCCCAGCATTCTCGTCCTTAGGTTCGGCCTTCGGCCTGGCGGATCGCCTGCCACAGTTTCGGCGCTGTGTAAGGCATGTCGATATGTTCGATGCCAAGCGGTGCAAGCGCGTCCATGACCGCATTTGCCACAGAGGGCGGTGCGCCGTTGGTGCCGCACTCGCCTACTCCCTTAACCCCGATCGGGCTGAAAGGATTCGGCGTGATCGTCTCGCCCAAAACCATCGGGGGCATGTCGCCGGCGCGCATGATCGCATAGTTCATGAATGTGCCGGTCTGGACTTGGCCGTCGCTGTCGTAAAGCATCTGCTCGCGTTGCGCCTCGCCGAGTCCCTGGGCGACGCCACCGTGAATCTGGCCTTCGACGATCATTGGGTTGATGACAACGCCGCAGTCATCCACCAACACGAGTTTCTCTATCGTCAATCTGCCGGTATCGCGATCGATGCTGACGAACGCGACGTGGGTGCCAAAACCCCAAGCTTCACGCTTGGGATCGAAGAAGACCGTCTCTTGAAGACCGATTTCCAGGCCTTTGGGAAGTCTGCCGCTGTACGCCGCGGCGGCGATCTGCCGCCAGGAAATTTTTTTCTCCGGCACACCCTTGACGGCGAAGCCGCCGTCGGCTTGAACGATATCTTCCGGCGCGGCTTCGACGAGGTGCGCCGCGATGCGTTTTGCTTTTTCAATGACGCGCTGCGCGGCAATGGCTAAAGCGCCGCCGCCGACTACCGCGCTACGACTGCCAAACGTACCGGTGCCTTGCTGGCTCACATGGGTGTCGCCGTGCAGAATGGTCACATCGTCGGGGGAGGTCTTCATCAGTTCCGCAGCGATTTGTGCCCAGGAAGTCTCGTGCCCCTGGCCATGGGAGCTCGAGCCGGTGAGCACGGTAATTTCACCCGTGCGTTCGACTCGAACGGTGCCGCTCTCGAAACCGGCGCCGCCACTCGGTTCAACAAAAGTGGAGAACCCAACGCCAACCAGTTCACCGCGCTTGCGCCGCTCGTCGCGCTGGCGCAGCAGATTATCATAGTCGGACATCTTGAGTGCTTCGCGGAGCGGCTTTTCATAATCGCCGGAATCGTATTCGACGCCCGTTCCCGTGGTGTAGGGGAACTGCTCGGGACGAATAAAATTCTTTCGGCGAATCTCCAGGCGATCCATGCCCAAAACCGCGGACGCTTTGTCGAGCAGCCGCTC
>DATBEY010000242.1:0-7833 GCA_036558765.1 Binatia bacterium
TTGGATGAAATCGGAGTTCTCGATGAAACTATGTCATTGGCCCATGCCATATGGGTCGAGCCGGAGGACATCGAGCTTTTTGCCAAACGCGGCGCGACGCCGGTGCACAATCCGGCGAGCAATCTACGGATCGGCAGCGGTTTCGCCCCGGTCAAGGAGTACATCCGAGCGGGAGTGAAGGTTGCTTTGGGCACTGATGGCGCAGCGTCCAATGATGGACAGAATATGTTCGACGCGGTTCGGCTCGCGACGTTAATTCATAGTCAGGCGGGCAGCGATTTCAACCATTGGATTGCGCCGCAACAAGCGTTGGCCATGGCGACGCGCAATGGGGCGCGCGCGTTCGGGATCGATGCCGGCGCAATCGCGCCTGGCAAGCTCGCCGATATCGTTCTTTTGCGACGCGACACTGCTGCGTTCACTCCGCTCAACGACGTTCTCGGCCAAATCGTTTTTTGTGAGAATGGTGCCTCGGTGGATGCGGTTCTCGTGGATGGCGAAGTCGTCGTCGAAGCCGGTCGGCTGACCAAAGTTGATGAAGCAGAAGTGCTGCGACTCGCGACGCAAGCGCGACTGAGGTTAGACCCCTCGATCGCAAGAGAATTTGCCGCAGCGAAAACGATGGAACCGAGCCTTACCGAAATGTACTTTCGAGTCTTCGGTCAGAAAACTCAATGAGAAAACGGCCTTTGCATGTTCTACCTGGGTCAGCGTAACTGCTTATCAGTTGTCACTCCGCCGGACCTGGCGAGAGAATCTTCTTGATAAAGCTCGGGCGTATCGTAACCGCGAATCACAGGTTCGGTGAGCACCCAGTGGGATTCTGAGGGGGTTTCCCTCTCGGCGTTTAGCGGGCCGATTTTTGGCGAGCCGGTTAAAGACGCAGAGCTTCTGATCGTCCTGAGAAGCACCAACACAAGCAGTGTCACACCTAAGGTCAAGGCGGTCACCGTGCCTGAGATCAATATGAGCTGGACCATACAGCGCTGCTATATCGCGGTGGTGAAGCGCAGGTCAAGGCCCCAGGACGTGTTTTGACGGCGCATTGAGTTTGTACTAAATAAGTTAGAGTGCGGATATTCACAGCCGCGCGATCGATTTCAATGAAGGAGATGAGTGATCGTGGGAATTATCGATGCTGATACCCATATCGACGAGACCGATGACACGTGGGAATACATGAACGATGGCGAGTCGGCCTTCAAGCCGACCACCACCTATCCCACCAATCCAGATCCCAAGCTGCCGCCGGCCCGTTACTGGGTGATCGACGGAAAACGGCAAATTCGTTTTATCCGGAGCGACAAGGATTCCGGAACGACAGTGGAAACGCGTGAACTGCTCGACGTCAAGGCGAGATTGAAACATATGGATGAGCTGGGCACTGACGTTCAGGTCATCTATCCGACGCTTTTTCTCATGGAGGCCACCGAAAAACCTGAGATCAACACCGCGATGCGAAAAAGCTACAACCGCTGGTTGGGCAATCGCTGCAGCCAAGCGGGCGGAAGACTCCGTTGGGTATGCATGCCGCCGTTGCAGAATATGGCAGAGACAATGTGTGAATTACGCTGGGCCAAGGATCATGGCGCCTGCGGAATCTTGAAAAAGGGGGACCGTGAAGCCGGCAAATATCCCGCCGATCCCTACTTTGAGCCGCTCTACGCGGAGGCCGAGAAACTCGATTTGCCGATTTGTATTCACACGGGCTCCGGCGTGCCGGATTTTTCTCCCGCCCGGGAATTTTCACACGGTCAATTCATGCGTACGAAGGGGGCGGCAATCAACGGTATCCTGGGTCTTATTTTACATAAAGTCCCGCGCCGATTTCCCAAGCTGCGCATCGGCTGCATCGAGGCAGGCTCGATGTGGGCGCCATTCGTCGCGTACGATCTCCGTCGCCAGCAGTTTAGGCAACAGGGGCGCGAGAGCACGAGCGTGCTTGGCGTACCGACGATCGAGCTAGCGTCGAATGTTTTCAAGGACAATCGAGTCTACATTACTTGTCAGGTCGACGAAGATCTGCCCTATATTCTCAAATGCGTGGGGGAAGACAACTTGATGGTGGGTTCCGATTACACCCATCGTGACCCCTCGATGGACCTCGAGTTTCGCAAGGAGCTCCAAGCGCGCGCTGACAAGGGCGAAATTCCGCAGTCGGCAGTGCAGAAAATCCTATACGAGAACCCGAAGACGTTTTACGGACTGTAAGTGTAGAAGTAAACTCGACCGAATCGCTTGCCGCATTCCGACTCGCGTGTTTCGATGGATTGTGCGGCCCCGAGCATCTAGGCAGTTAAAATGGGTCAGAGGAGGACACACAGATGATTGTTCTCAGTCCAGAAGGAAAAGCGCAAACCTTCGCGGCACGCGTCAATGCCGTGCCGAAGTTCAGCGATTTGCGCGGCAAGATTATTGGCTTGCTCGATAACAGCAAACCGAACGCGGACAAGCTGGGCGAGCGTTTCGAGCAATTGCTGCGCGAGAAGTACGGGATTGCTGGTATTATCAAGCGGCGCAAGCTTACCGCCCAGGAGGGCGCGCCCAAGCAATTTTTGGATGACTTGGCAGCTCAGGCCGATTTTGTTTTAAGCGGTCTTGGAGATTGAGGATCGTGCACGTCGTGGAGTGTCCACGACTCAATCGAGCTGCAAAAACGCGGGCGATTCGCAGTGACAGTGATCACGCATGCCTTCGACGCACTGGCCAAATCCGAACGCGAAGCTTTTGGCGCCCCGGATCATCCACTGCTCGTGGTTCAACATCCAATCGGAACGGTTAAAGCCGAAGAGGTCAACAAAAGAGCTGATGCGGTGTTCGACAACTTAGTCGATATTCTGCTCGACCCGCAGCAGAAAAAGGCCGCGGTGGGCTGAATCGAGAATTCATTCGGTTCCCATGAGCACAAAATGCGTATCGCGAAGCAGGGAAGTTTCTCGGCTGTCATCCTAAGCGCAAGAGAAGCATGACGTCAAAGCGAGGTATGCGCCTGTGCCTCGGAAGGACATTTAGCAGATTTTTTACGCGTTGATGCAAGTAGACCCGCATCGCTCGCGGGGAGAAATAGTCCAATGACAACAGCAGCACTACAAGCGGAACGTTTTGAAATACCGGACGATCTTTGGGCGGCGCAGGCTTTTTTTGAAGAAAAAGGGTGGGGCGACGGTTTGCCGATCATCCCGCCGACGGAAGATCGGGTAAGCGCGATGCTCGCCGCAACGAAGCGAGCGCCCCAGGATATTATCGGTGCCGTGCCGCCGAGATGGGCACAGGCTAGTGTGGAAAAAATTGCCATCAATGGCGTCATGGCCGGCTGTAAGCCCGAATACATGCCGGTGCTGATCGCTGCGGTGGAAGCGTTGACCGATCCGAAACTGAATCTCTACGCCCTTCAGGCGACGACAGGCGGCCCCGCAGTGATGCTTATTATCAATGGCCCGATCCGAAAGGCATTGAACATCAACGGCGGTCCCAATGCTTTGGGCGAGGGTTGGCGTGCCAATGCCACCATTGGCCGGTTCGTGCAACTGGTGAAACGCAATATCGGCGGTTCTTATCCCGGCACGACCTGCAAGGCGACCCTGGGCTGGCCGGGAAAATATTCAATTTGCATTGGTGAAAATGAAGAAGCGAGCCCCTGGGAACCCTTGCACGTGGAGCGTGGTTTCGACCGTGAGCAAAGCACGGTGACGGCAATCAGTGCCGATGCCTCGATCCGCGCGTCCGATCTTGACAGCACCAAAGCTGTCGGGATTCTTACGAACTTTGCGCAAAAAATGGATGGCCCGTCCGGACCGGAAGCGATCATGGTCATTTGCCCGGAACATGCGAAGATTATTGCAGGCGATGGCTTCAGCAAAAAAGACGTCCAGAAATTTGTTTGGGAGCGAGCCGCCTATCGGATGAAAGACTTACCCGACGAGACGTTTGCGCAGCGAGTCAAGCGCCGCTCCGATCTCAAGCTGACGCGCGACAGCGTCATTCCCGTAACCGATAAGCCGGAAGACATTCTCGTCATCGTGGCTGGTGGCGATGGGTCGCAATCGCAGTACATTCACGTCTGGGGGCAGAGCACGCCCCAGGGCGGGTCGACGCGGAGCGTTACCAAATTGATTCGGAATTAAGATTAAAAACGTTCAAGCCATTCAAAAAGTTCAACACGTTTTGGGCCGAATCCATGCTGCGCCATCCTCTTGCCTCGCCCGCTTCGGGCGGGGAAGGTTAAGAGAATAATCCGCTTAGCAGCGATCATTGTTTGGATTGTTAACCCCGTCTGCACTGCAATCGACCGAGGGAAACGATGCGAATAAAACAATGGATAATTTGTCTTGCAGTGATGCTATTTTTCAGCCCCAAGCTCCACGGTCAGAACTTGCCGAAAGTTCGTGCCGCTTACACATCGATCGGCATCCAATTCGACCCCGTGTACATCATGAAGGAACTCGATCTGCCGCGGAAGTACGGTCTCGATATGGACATGCTGTTCGTTCCGGTGAGTTCAAGGGCGATCCAGGCCGCGTTGGCGGGAGAGATTCAATTTCTCACCAGCGGGGGTGTGGCGAATATTAACGCCAATGCCACCGGGGCCGACTTCGTGGGACTGACAGCGACCCTCGATACTTTTGTCTTCAAGATCCTGGCAAATCCCGAAGTGAAAAAGCCCGAGCAGTTGCGCGGTAAAAAAGTCGGAATCTCTCGGCTGGGAGGCGCCAGCGATTTTTCTATTCGCTATGCGCTGAATCATTGGGGTCTGATTCCCGAGAAAGATGTTGCCCTCATCCAAATCGGCGGCGAGCCAGAAGAGGTTCTAGCCTTACAAAACAAAGCTGTCGATGCGGCGATTTTGTCGGAGCCCTTTGCGACCGTCGCGCGGCGGGCCGGGTTCACTGTGCTTGCTGATCTGAGCCAGCTTGGCGCACGTTATACGATGCACGGTTTCGGCACTCGAAAGAGTTTCATTCAGGCCAATCGCGACATCGTCATCCGTTTTATGAAAGCCTATCTCGAAGGAATTTACGTCTTCAAAACGAATAAAGACGTGGCCCTAGACGTTTTGAAAAAGTATACCCGGCTCGACGATCTGTCGCTCGTGCAAACCTCGTATGAGGAGATGTCGCAGCGGCTAATCCGCAGAGTTCCTTATCCGGACGCCGCAGGCATTCAGACGATCATCGATCAACTTGCGAAGACCCGGCCGCAAATGAAAAATCTTAAGCCCAACGACTTTATCGACCCGTCGATCTTGAAAGAAATAGAGGACAGCGGGTTTGTGAAAAAGTTATATGGGAACTAAGTTGGTCAAGCACTATTTTGAACGCGCTATCCCGAGGTGCACCGATGAGTGTAACTCGTTCCAGTGAAATAATCGATCCGCTGGGGCCCGTCCCTATTCCGGAGCAAGTTCCTGTTAAGGAAGGCATGGCTGCGCTTCCCGGTACCAACCTGGGCTATTGGGATACCGGTGGCACGGGCGAGCCGGTGGTATTTCTACATCCAGCGTCAGGCAGCGCGTTGATTTGGCTTTATCAACAGCCGGTGTTCGCGAAAGCCGGCTATCGTGTGATCGCCTATTCGCGGCGAAATTATTACAACTCAGATTCAGCTCCCAATGAAAATCCGGGAAGCGCATCGGTAGATCTGCAGAACCTCGTTGAATATCTCGGCCTGAATAAGTTTCATCTCGTCAGTTCGGCTGCAGGCGGCAGCGTCGCCGCCGATTACGCGCTCTCTCATGCAGAACGTTTACTCAGCCTTACAGTATCCAGTAACAATCTCGCTGCAAGGAATGGCTACATCGCTGAAGCCGCGGAGAGAATAAAGCTGAAGGAATGGGACGACTTGCCGCGCTGGTTTCGCGAGCTCGGGCCGTCCTACCGTGCTGTCAATCCGGAGGGTGTTGCTAAATGGATCGAACTCAACGAAAAATCAGAGACGGGAAGAGGCGCGAGACAAAACCTGGTGAATGTCGTAACCCCTGACAAGTTGACAACCCTGAAAACGCGGACGCTGCTTGTGACCGGAGATGCGGATATGTTCACTCCTCCTTCGATTATGCGGATGATTGCGCACCAGATGCGGAATAACGAGCTCGTCATTGTTCCGGAGTGCGGTCACTCTCCATATTGGGAGCAACCCGAGCTCTTCAACCGTACCGTGCTCGAATTCATCCGCCGCAGTTCGAAGTAGATACCCTATTGACGCCAGCAGGTCGGGCGGCCGACTTACAGCTGCTACGGGAATTTCACACGATCTAATACATTCGGCGTGACGACTTGCGAGGGTTTCGGCTGGATCGAGCTTGTCAATACCGATCGTTCTAGCACTTGCGGCAAATGAGATCACCCTTGGGAGTGGGCAAAAGAACACTGTCGACGCGCGGATCGTTTTCGGCGCGGTTCAAAAGTTCCTTCTGGAGGCGGGGGGAAGTTACGTTGTCGATAACGAGCCAGCCGCCGGCCACAAGACGCGGCACTACGAGTTCATAGATTTTAGCGTTGTTCTCCGGCGGTTCGATGTCGGAGAAGCAAAATGCGAGCGGATCGGGACGGCTGGCATAATCGAACGCGTTGCCGTGAAATACTTGAACTGAATTCTCTGCGCCGGCGCGGGCGATGTTCTGCCGCGCTAGCGCAACCTTTTTCTCATCGAGATCAACCGTTGTCACCGTGACGTGTTTTGCGCGCGCCGCGAGCGAGAGCCAGAGACTCGAGTAACCGCCGCTGCTCCCTAGCTCGAGAAATGCGCCATGCGGAGCCGACATCGCGAGGATCGAAAGCAGGCGCCCAACGTCTGTGTGCACGCTGCGCAGCGAGCGCTGATCGCGCTCGGTCTGTTCTTCAAGCTCGCGCATTACCTGCTGCATATTTGTCGAGATCTCATGAAACACTGGCGTTTTCCCCCAGATTTTTCCATGGTACGCTGCGCCGGTTGATCTGCTCCTCGACATCCTCCGGAAACAAATTTTCTTTAACCATTGCGAAGTCGCCATAAGCCCCGTGTACCGGACCGAGCAGATTGCGCTCGGCCAAGAGCCCCGGCTTGCGCGTGCCGAACCTCGGCAGTTTTTCGCGATATTTTTGGTAAAGCTCATACCAAGTACGGGTCATCAAAATGTAATAATCCAAAGGCACCGGCGGCTGCTCGGCTTCTTTGCAGAGCGCGGTCGACGGCTCCCGGCGCCACTGCTGTGGCCGCGGCAAAATCCCGCGCGACATCAAATATTCGAATCCGGAAGTGGTGGACTTGACGGCTTCCTTAACAGTCTTAAATCCATGGGGCCGCGCCATTTCGACGCCGGAGACGAAGCTCGGCTGCACCATTCCATTGCCGAACACTTCGACCGCATCTTCCATCCAGCGTACCCAATTATCCCAGCCGACACGTTCGGCCTTGCCAGGATTGATCCACGGAAAGAGCGTCTTGTCCCAGACTTCCATGTTGAAGTGGATGTGATCGGCGCCGGCATCTTTGTAGCGCTGCACTTCTGCGCGCGGCCGCGCATTGACCTCGAAAGTGATTCTCGGCTTGGTCGGGATATTCTTAATGGCGCGAATATACTCTTCGTAAAAATCCACTTCGCTCTTGCCGTGCAGTGTCTTGGTGATGGTTCCGCCGCTCAGTACGAAGCCCTGCCCGGCGCCGATCCGTTGCGCATCTCTGGCGATATGTTCGCATACCTTGACCACGTCGGCGACCGACTTTACCGGCGCTCTCAATGTGAAGTCACGCGAGAGCTTCATCTGACGCGCGTTCTCGTTGATATCACAGAATTTGCACTCTTCCTTGGCGCCCCAGTATTGGCAATTGCGAAAGATCGTGATGAAGGAGCCGAAG
>DATBEY010000243.1:0-31428 GCA_036558765.1 Binatia bacterium
AGCACGCTCGGGCCGAGCACCTCCGTATTTTCGACCAGCAACGGCGTCGCATAAGTGAGCGAGCCATGCTCGAAATTCGATTCGTCGAAAGAGTCCGAGCCCTCGGCGGGCCAGAGCTCGTGCTCGCTCAGTATGCGATCCTTGTGCAGGTAAAATGTTGTCCAGCGGGCCTCCGGCGGCGGCCAATCATTCAAGCTCTTCCACTCGCCGGTGGGCGGCATGAAACAACGGATCGGCGGCTCGCTGTTTATACCGGTATCGATGTTTTTGAGCCAGTAGTCGAACCAGCGCAGCGCCTCATCCTGAAATTGATAGACAGGGCGGTCGAGATAAACCCCCGGGCCGATCACCATCTTTTTTGGGCCGCGCCATTTTTTCCAGGCCGAAAATGCACCCGGAAGGTGCAAACCGTAATTACCCCAGCATGCGCCGAGATAGGCAGGAATTGTCGCTTTTTCATCCTGCGCGCTGTGCTCGCGCCAGAACGGCCCGTCAAACGGGTGCAACACGAAATCGACGATCAGCGCGTTGGTTCCGGCATCGGGGTTCTGCAAAGCTTCACGCAATACCGGTTGCGCGACAACTTCCTCATCGCGCAACGCAAGCGCGATGGCTTCCTGATAAGCTGCTTCACCGTGCTTCTCTTTGTAGAGACTGCGGTAATTCGGCCGATGCAGGCTGTTGCGCCAGTGACTGATGAAGCCGTGCGCTAAAATTCCACCATGGTAACAGCGGTGGCGATAATCATCAGTGCCGGCGAACGGCGCAAAAATCGCTTTGAGCGCGCTCGGTCCAAGCGCGGCTACCGCTTTGGCCAACCGTGCGAAATAAGAAACACCGAACATGCCGACGGCGCCAGTGCTCCAGGGCTGCACAGCAAGCCAGTCGATGAGATCACTCACATCGCGTACTTCTTGCGGGCCCATCAATTGATAGAACCCCTCGGAGCTGCCGGTGCCGCGCACGTTAAAAACTGCATGAACATAGCCGCGCCGCGCGAAAAAAGTCGAGTCGCCGCTTTCCATGTAGCCGCGCATGGGCGTGAAGCCGACCGGGAGCATGGGCGGTGACTGCAAGTGCTTGTTGTAGGCGTGTGCGCCCAGGATCACGGGAAATTTGTCCTGGGAGTCAGGTCGAAAGATGTCACCGTCCAATTGCGTGCCGTCCGACATGCGCACTTTTACGTCGCGCTGCACGATGACATTGTACCTGCGCTCCGACGTCGACCAACTCTGCGTGAACATACGGCTTAACCTCCGTGACCGAGTTCCGCTTACTCCAGGGAGCGCTGAATGTCTAGCGGGTGCTGAAAAGACCCGATGCTTGCGTCGCTCTATCAACCGATGAGTATCGCTTCGCTCCACCCATCCTACGAGAGTTTACTTAGCGCTGGTAAACGGGAAAGACTTCTCGCTGCGCTCGAAATGATAACTGTCGTTGCGCCTTGACACGTTGCAGGAGCCGACGTAATGCTCGAACGCCGAAGGAGACTGTATCCGCGTGCGCATCGTCGATCTGCATTGTTATCCGAATACCGAGCCCTGGATCAAATCACAGGGACCGTATGTTGAAGCATTGGCAAAATACTGGAATCGCGCCTGGACATGGAAAAGCGAAACGGAGGTGGTTGACGAATTCAAACGAGCCGGTGTGGAGGCGATGCTCGTGGCGTTCGACATCGAATCGGTCACGGGCGCGCCGCCGTGCACGAACCAATACGTCGCCGAGATGCGTGATCGCAACCCTGACGTGATTCGCCAAGCCTGGGCGGCTGTCGATCCTTTGAAGGGAGCGCAGGCGATCGAGGACGCGACAAAAGCGATCGAAGAGTTCAAACTCTTCGGATTTCACTTTCATCCCATCATGGGTCATTTTTCCGTCGATGACCGCAAGTTGTACCCGCTCTGGGAAACCATCAACCGGTTCAAGGTTCCGGTGATGATCGATGTCGGCACGACGGGGATGGGCGCGGGCATGCCCGGCGGTTTGGGCGCGGTGATTCGCCATGCGCATCCCGCGGCGATCGATCAACTGGCCGCGGATTTTCCTGATCTAAATATCGTTGCCGCTCATCCGGGCTGGCCGTGGACGGACGAGATGCTTGCCGTCGCCTTGCACAAGGGAAACGTGTCGTGGGAATTGTCGGGATGGGCGCCGAAATACTTTCCCGATGCGCTGAAACGCGACATCAAAGGCCGGCTGAAGGACAAAATCATGTTCGGCAGCGATTACCCGAGCATTCCCTACGAGCGGATTTTCACGGAGTGGAAAGAGCTGGCGTATTCGGACGAAGTGATGGAAAAAATCTTTCATCGGAACGCCGAGCGCATTTTAGGTCTCTAGGCGCGATTAGCGACTGCGCTCACTTACTGCGCCGATCAACGAGCCATAGACAATCAGGGGCACGGACGAAACCAAGATCATAGTCCATAGAATGTCTCCCGTGCCGCTGATGAGCTTCGCGGCGATCAAAGGCGCCAAAACTCCGGACGTGTAATGTAAAGACATGATCACGCCCGCGGCGGTCCCCGCGCTACCAACGGGAGCGGTTTCTTGCGCGAGAGCGACGATCAGAGCGGGGACGGAAGCCTTGAGCACACCGAACAAAAAAATTCCCGCGGCGATGGCAAAAACGGAATTGAGCCAGTAAAAAACCGCAAACGAGGCAAGCGCCGCGGGAAAAGCGCTCGCCATAATCACCAGGCGCCTGCCGAGCCTATCGGACAAACTGCCGAGACAGAATGATCCGACCATGTTGGCGATGCTCAGAACGCTCATGATCCAACCGGTTTGTTGGATGGTGAGCGATTTCGCCGATCGCATTGCTGTAGGTGTCCACGCGGCGCAACTCCAAAAAACCGATCCCCCGATAAATTCGACTACAGCGAGAAGTAAAAGCGAAAAAGAGAGCGCAGCCCTGAACGAACCGGATCGTCTCACGCTATGCGGCCGGTGGCGCTCGCGGATGAAGAAAAGCTGTACGAGCATGTCGGTAACCGCGATAGTCCCGACCGCCAGAAAGGCGTAGCGCCAGCCGAAAAGAGCCGCTACTCGGCTCGATAGAAGCGCGCCGATCGCTCCGCCAATACCGTAAGCGACGGAAATCAGGCTTGCACCGAGGCCGCGCCTCTGCGGCAGCAATTCGGACATGATCAGGTACAACGACGGCGGTGTGAAGCCGTAACCGACGCCGGTCACGGCAAGAAAAAAAGCGAAGAGGATCGAATGCTCGCTCAAGCCCGCGCCGGCAAAACCAACGCCAAGCAGGGTCAATCCAGCGATCAGCACTTTTTTGGGTCCGATGCGATCGGCAAGGCGACCCGCGCCAGCACTGGTTAGCGCGGCGACGATCATCATCACCGAGAAAAGACTCCCGGCAGCGACTTCCGAGAGCGAAAACGATTGTCTAATTTCCGGCAGCGCAATGCCGAGAGTCGCCACCATCATCGACGGCATGAAGTTCGAGCAGGGGATGAGACAGACGGCGATAGGGTCGCGATCGGGCGACGCTGGTGATTTTGTTTCGTCGATAGCTGTTCCTATTTGAGCGGGATAAAAACGTAATGGCGCGGCTGGCCGCCGACGACTCGAGTGATATGGCCGCGGCCGGTTGTATCCTCGGCAAGCATCACATCGCCGGGTCCAAAACGGCGGATCGTGCCATCCCCAGTTTCGATTTCGACCTGACCGGAAAGCGTAATGACGTATTGTCGTTTGGGAACCGGGTGATAATCACTCAAGTGATCCGGCGGGGACGAACGAAAAATGATGCCTTGCGTCGGTTGTAGTGCTGAGGCGTGCACATGTCCGGTGGGGTTGAGCTCGATCTCGATATCTTCGAAGTGAGATTCGTTGTCCGGACCGGTGTAGAGTCTGACGATTTTCATCAGCCGGTTTTTAGGGGAATCTGGGCGTAAAAGCAAGGCAACGAATCGACAAAGCACGTGTTCAATTCGATGCCACCGGATGCTAAAAGAAAGATTTCTCGCGGCGCTAGAAATGACAATAAAGTTTTCGTACGAACCCTTCCGATCAAAGTCACTGAACGAAAGGGCTCGACGAAGTGGATCTTTACTGTGGCGCTCTGATCGGCTTATAACCTTCGGTAACGATGAACCGATTCACACTTAGGGGAGATTGCATGAGCGCTGACAATACTTTGGAACAACTGGCGGCGGACATGAACAAGCTGCTTAACGAACCGGTCGGCAGCCGCAGAGTTGAAATTACCGATCTCACGCCGCGCGACGGCCAGCAATGCAAGCTCGCCACTCGCGTCACGACGGATGATTTGCTGCCGCTTTGCGCTGCGCTCGACGACTGCGGCTTTCACGCGGTTGAAGTTTGGGGCGGCGCGACCTTCGATGTCTGCATGCGTTATTTGAAAGAAGATCCATGGGAGCGACTGCGGCGCATCAAAGCGGTGATGCCGAAAACCAAGCTGCAGATGCTTTTGCGCGGCCAGCATATCCTCGCCTACCGGCCTTACACCGACAAAATCGTCTACAAATTCGTCGAGCGCGCCATCGCGAACGGCATGAATGTTTTTCGTATCTTCGAAGCGACCAACGACTTTAGGAACATCGAAGTCGCCACCCGAGCGGTGAAGGAGATGGGCGGCGAAGCGCACGTCGAAGTGAATTATACCGTCAGTCCCGTGCACACGCTGGAGAAGTGGATGGAGTACGCCGAGCAACTGATCGAGCTCGGCGCCAATTGGCTGTCGTTCAAGGATGCGACGGGAATTCTGACGCCGTTCGACAGCTATCGCATCATCAAAGGCATCAAAGATCGCGCCAAAGATAAACTTCCGGTGTTGCTGCATTGCCACGATATGGGCGGTACTTCCAGCATGTCCCATCTGATGGCGATTCTCGCTGGAGTCGACATGATCGACACCGTCTTATCCCCGCTGTCCTTCGGTTCGGCGCATCCGGCGACTGAAACGATGGTGGCGTCGTTGAAAGACACGCCCTTCGATACCGGCATCGATGTGAAAGCGCTGGAGCCGCCGGCACGTATTACGCGGCAGATCAAGGAGAAATACGAGAAGTACGAAACCGGCTACACGGGCGTAAGCGCCGATGTTTTCATACACAAAGTTCCCGGCGGAATGATTTCCAACATGGTCGCTCAGCTGAAAGAGGCGGGGCGAATGGATTTGATGGAAGCGGCGCTGAAAGAGACGCCGAACGTAGAGAAGGATCTCGGGCACCCGCCGCTGCTCACACCCACCAGTCAAATCGTCGGCGTGCAGGCGGTGTTGAACGTGCTCGCCGGGGAGCGGTACAAGATCGTCAGTCGGGAGACCAGCGATTACGTCAAGGGAAAATACGGCCAGCCGCCGGGCTCGGTGAACAAAGATCTGGTGCGGAAAATTATGAAAGACAAAGAGCCGGATTACTCGATGCGCTCCGGAGAAATGGCCGATCCCTCCGATTGGGAGAAGTCGATCAAGGATTTGGGACCCTTGGCGAAAAGCGATGAAGATATTCTGCTCGGTGTGCTGTTCCCGATGCAGGCGAAGGAATTTCTGACGTTACGCGAAAAGGGTGCGCTCCCGAATTAGGCGAGCAGAGATTTCACCACGAAGTGTTCATGAGCATAGCGCACGCCTACAGGAGATGAAAATGCAACAGGAAAGATTCCTCGCCTCCGGCTCGGAATGACACACTCTGTCATCTCGAACGAATGTGAGAGATCTTTCTTCTTTCGAAGGAGGCGCGAAGAGAGCGCAGATTTTTACGTCGTGCACTGCGCGCCGCTTGCACCTCAAATGAGAACAGGAATTTCAACGCTGCAAACTCGAAGAGTTTACCCAAAGAATCATTTTGTCATTTCGAGCGCAGCGAGAAATCTTTTCCTCCTGCCGAAATCCCCGAGGGAACTTCATAATGTCTCGGAAGGATTTCTCCCTTCGGTCGAAATGACAAATCTGTTCCCTCGGTACATGTGTGTATTTGAGCCGTCTGCTAAGGGGTCTTCTCTTAAAGCTTAGTTTTTTCATTTCTCGTCATGCCTGAATTGCCCGACGTTACGGTCTATATCGAAGCGCTCGGCGAGCGAGTGCTCGATCAAACGATCCAAAGAATCCGTATCGGCAGCCCCTTTGTGGTGCGAACTTTCGATCCGCCGATCAAGGAAATTGAACGGAAGAAAATTCTCTCGCTCCGTCGCATGGGCAAACGGATCGTAATCGAACTCGAAGACGATCTTTTTCTAATTATTCATCTGATGATCGCCGGCAGATTGCATTGGAAACCCAAGGGGGCAAAGATTGCGCGGAAATACGGACAGGCGGCCATCGATTTTCCGAACGGCACCTTACTCCTGACGGAAGCCGGAACGAAGAAGCGCGCGTCCATCCATCTGGTTCGCGGCGAGGCCGCTCTGGAAGAATACGATCCGGGCGGGCTCGAAGTTTTCGATATGACTCTCGAGCAATTCACCGAAGCGCTCATCCGAGAGAATCATACCCTGAAGCGCTCGCTGACCGATCCCCATCTATTCAGCGGCATCGGCAATGCCTACTCCGACGAGATTCTGCATCGTGCGAAGCTATCGCCGATCCGCTTAACAAAGCAGATGACGGAAGTGGAGATCGAGCGGCTGTATGACGCAGTTCGCGAATCGCTGAACGAATGGATCGAGCGATTGCGGCAAGAACGCGGCACCGGTTTTCCGGAGAAGGTCACGGCATTTCGTCCGGACATGGCGGTGCACGGCAAGTATGGCAAACCATGCCCGGTATGCGGCTCTCCGGTACAGCGCATTGTGCACGCAGAAAACGAAACGAATTACTGCGCGACCTGCCAGACCGGCGGCAAGCTGTTGGCCGACCGGAGCCTATCGAGGTTGCTCAAACAGGACTGGCCGCGGAGCTTAGAGGAATTGGAAGAGATTAAGCGGATTCGAAGCTAAAAAGGCTCCATTTTAAACTGTTGCATCGATCGCGTGAAAGCACAGCCTGGATTGTGCACTGATGTAGAGGCAAACGGTTTGAAAGTTTTTCTTGCCAATCAGATCTGCGGCTCCAAAATTTCTAGGCCGTCATATCGGTCCATGAGGTAGAGCTTGCCGTCCGTATCATGGAAGACGTCGTTGCTCATGACGACCTTCTGGTCCTTGCCGGGGTTGGGAATGTAGTAGCCGACTTCTTTGGGCACGTACGGATTTGAGAAATCCACTGCGCGCAGGCCGCCGCCGAACCAGGTGACATAGAGCGTATTGCCGTAAACTTGTTCCGCCGGTTGATGCGCCCCGAAGCGGAACTCGTTAGTGGATTGGCCGTCGAAGGGCACGATGAACGTGGCTACCGGGAGCGGCAGCTCTTCCCTGGTGATGTCGACGACCCAGAGAAACGCATTGTGAGTGTCGTTCAATTTCTCGCCGACTTCTTCGTCGGTGACGATCAACCAGTCGCGCTCCATGATTTTGTTTAGCATCGGCAAGGTAGTGTGGGTCGGGCAAGGGTAGGGCGGGCTCCAGTCGAGGGTGCTGACGGTTCTCGGCTTGCTCAAATCGGAAATATCGACGATGGCGAAACCGCCGTGCCAGTAACTGATATAGAGCCGATCGCCGCGGCGAATCGGATGATGGCAGCGCGTCGCGGTGGCATGCCAGGTTGCGGTTTCGCCGCCGGCGGTCCACTGTCCCGGCATCCACCAGCGCATGACCTCTGCGGGTTTTTCGGGATTTTTCATATCCAGCATCATCGCGATGTTACCGTTGTAGCCTTCCACCGTCGGGGAAATGTAAGCGTAGCGACCGTCGAACGTGAAACGATGAACGCCCTTGCCGGCGGTCTTGTAGAAGTAGATTTCGCGCGGTTTCGCGCGATTCGAGATGTCGAAGACTTTAAGCCCGGCTTGTAACTGTTGCTTCCCCTTATAACGCTCGTAGTTAATCAGCATAATGTCGCCGCTGACGCGAACCTTGTGGGAATGCAAACCTTCCGGGATTTCCAGATGCGCGACGATTTTCGGATTTCTCGGATCTCTGACATCGATGATCGAAGTGCCGTGCGGTGGATCCATATGGCCGACGTAGGCGTAGCCGTCTTCAACGACAATGGAGCCGCCGCCGGGGAGATCCATGCGGCCGAGTTGCTTGATGTTTTTGCTTACTCCGACTGGAGCAGTGCCGTTCGATGTCATGATTACCTCCTGCGATTTGATCAGCCCCTCGATTCGTTTAGGGTAAACTGATGCGAGAAATCTGAAGATGGAGAAAGATCCCTCACATCCGTTCGGATGACAAATGGGCGCGTTTCTGCACGAGTATTATGATGCTCGCGACTTTTCAATCATCTCGATCACCTGATGGGTCGTACGCACGCGCGCCATGCGGGGAAACACGAGTTCCATCAACATGTCATGGGCGCGCTGATCGTGGGATGTGCCGCAGGCGTCGCTCACGACGATCATGTTATAGTCCAAGTCTCGGCCGGAATACAGAGTCGATGTAACGCCGACGTCAGTCGAGCCGCCCGAAATAATAATAGTATCGATGCCGCGAGTTCGTAGCGCCAGATCCAAATAGGTTTGGAAAAAAGCGCTCCAACGGTATTTGACGATGTAATAGTCATCTACCCTCGGCTCCAAATCGGCTAGCACCTCGGAGCTTTTGTCGCCCGCGACGACGTGCATCTTGGTTTTGGTCACTTCGCCGTGCGGCCACGGCTGCAGGGAATTGTTCGTATCCGTGAGAAGCAGGGCAGTCGTGGCATTGTCGGGTCGGTGATTGCCCTTGGCAAAGAAAATCGGCAAGCCCGCGTCGCGGCCCGCTTTGCTCAATTTCACGGCGTTTTGAATCCATGACTTCAACGCCCGCGGTTTCCCGGGCTCGGCCTCGGCGACGTACCCGTTCAGGATGTCGAAAAAAAGCAGCCCGGTTTTGTTAAGATTGAAATCGTTGACGTTCACGTGAGCTCCTCCTAACGGATTTTAACGCCGCGTTGCTCCTTGTCCTGCACGACTCTCCAACCCTCTTTTGCATACCATTCGATCTGGCGAAACATGCCCGTGAGTATTCTTACGTCTTTCTCTTCCAAACCGGCGCGTCCGAAAATGCGGCGAAACGCGAGCAGCATATGCTCGGGGTTTTCCGAATCCAAAAACCCGATCTTCAAGAGCGAATTGCGCATGATATCGAAGAGACGCTCGATCTGTTCGGCATCGGCTCTCTTTATTTCGGCATTCTCCCGATCTGTTAGAGAAGCCAGGTAAAGCTCATAAAGGCAGATCACCGCGGCCTGGGCGACATTTAACGACGGGTAATCGGCATGGGTCGGAATGGTGAGCAGCAATTGGCAGTGTTCCAAATCCTTGTTGTTCAGGCCGTGATCTTCCGGACCGAAGAGCAGGGCAACTTTCCCGGTCTGTGCGGCGGCGACGATCTGCGGCGCGAGTTGCCTAGGCGTTTGACTGTGTTTACGGTAAAGACCAGAGCGGCAGGTCGTACCCACCACGAGACGACATTCGGCAATGGCTTCACGAATCGTGGCATAGCTTTTTGCCGCGCTTAAAATTTCCCTGCCGTGGACGGCCATCGCGCGCGCCCAAAAGCTGCGAGTGCGCGCCCGCCCGACGATGGCGAGCTCCCCGACGCCGACATTTTTCATGGCCCGCGCCACCGAGCCGATATTGCCGGACCCGCGCGGACGAACAAGAATCACTCGAACATTAGACAACATAAATCTCGGTACCCGGTCTTAGGCAAGACTCGCGGCCATATTTCTGAAATTTTTTTTCCCACAGCGCCTAGCACTATTGCTTACTGCTTACTTTCGGGCAAATGCGCATAAGCGATTTTTCTGGATGACGGCGCGGTTCTTGGCGTCAAATTCGGTCCGGTAGCCGAACTCTTCATGCATGATCGAATTTGTATCTTGGACGTGTTCGGCGCCGAAAACGTGGCCAAGCTCGTGAATCAAGGCGACGACATCGAACTCGGGTTCGTCGTTTGCGCCTTGGTAATGAAAGATTTTCGCGGTCGGCACGACCACGTACCGGGCCAAACCCTGGCTGCAGTTGCCGATACGATCCACCCGCGGCCGCCCGGCGGCTAAAACCCTACTGAGGCCCTCGGCGCTAAAAGTTACGATCAGGTCATAGTCATCGGTCGACTCAGCGCCGAACTCTTTTTTGACTCGGGCGAGCAATTCCGGTGTGGAGCGCACGCGATCTTTCTCGGGCCAGGCAAAAACGCTTTGTGTAACGAAGCGGATATCGAACTCGCGCTCGTAATAGTCCGAAGCGGACTCGATCAGGCCGCGAGCCTCGTCGCGCCAGTCTGGATTACGTGCCCGGAAAGAGACGTCGGCGAGCACTTTGACCTGCACGATCCGCTGCGAATTAGCGGAATTTAAAACGGCACAGGAAGAGATGAGGAGCGCGCTAAGGATTAAGCAGGTTGTCCGTCGGCGCGTAATCATCGGTCAAAATCGGCACATCTTCGGGAAGCGGTTTATCGAAGTAAGCGACCTCGATGTCTCGAATCGGGTCCGGAAAAAGCCCCCGGTCGATCGCCGTCGCGCGTTTGACGATCTCCTTAATGTCGAGCCGCTGTTTGTCGCGCGTGGCGACCACGATCACGTTTTGAATCGTATCCAAGCTCGCATTATCAGGACGGCGCGCGGCAAAAACATAGGCCTGCGGAAAAATTTGCCGCTGGGTCCGAACAAAAGCGCGGGCGATCCTTCCGGAAGGACCGGTCACCGCACTAATTAAATTGGCGACGATGATACCGTTGGGCGTGAGTTTTTTTTGCGCCAACTCGAAAAACTCCTTGGTGGTCAGGTGAAACGGCATGGTATCGGTAAAGTAGGCGTCGAGCAGAATGATATCGTACTGATTCGGCGTGCGCGATAAAAATAGCCGGCCGTCTTGCGCATGGATGTGGAGATTGTTGGTTTCCTTAACATTAAAAAACTCTTTTGCCATCTTGATCACTTCGGGATCGATCTCCACGGCGTCGATTTCGATGTTGGGAAATTCTTTCTGGATTTTTTTCGGGATGGAGCCGCCGCCGAGGCCAATGATCAACATTTTTTTGGCATCCGGTCGGAAGGCAAATCCCAGGGAGGTGTAGCGCGAGTAGATCAAGCGTAGTGCCGTAGGATCTTTCAGATTCATGGCGCTCTGGAGCGTGCGGTCGAAGTACATATAGCGCGCTTCGTCGTCCTCCTCGATGCGGATGCGATGGTAAAACGTATCCTTTTGCAAAAGTGTCTTCGCCCATGTCGCGGGCGTCCCAATTAGGTTGAGTGACCCCAACAACAGTGACACCGTCGCGATGGCGCGTGACAATGAAACGCCTTGGAGCCGGAGCAACGGTACTACAACCAGGGACAGACATACCAGAGTGACGCCAAGAACGTGAATAATATTGCTGACGCCGAGCACAGGAATCAGATAAAACGCCGTGAGCAGAGTGCCGGCGATGCTGCCACACGTCGAAACGGCGTAGAGCGTCCCCGCGGTACTGCCGACGGTGTGCAATTGTGTGGCAGCGAGGCGAATCACATAAGGCGAGATGGTGCCAAGGAATATTCCCGGTAGGAGGAAGAGCGCGCTGCACGCGATCAGCGGGTTCAGGCGATGACCAAAATCAATGCTCGCAATCCATTCGTTGATCGATGGATAGATCAAAGGCAGGAAAAAAATCATGATCCCAGGAGTCAGCAGAAGGATGAGAAGCTTGCCATAGGACGGTTCGCGCGCTGATAGCCAGCCGCCCCAGTAGTAGCCGATGCTCAGGGCCGTCATGACCACTGAAATCAGACTGCCCCAGACGAAAATGGAACTGCCGAAATAGGGCGCCAATACGCGGCTGCCGACAATTTCCAGAGCCATCAAAACCGCGCCACTGATGAAAACGACGATGTTGAGCAGAAGTTGAAGCATTAATTAATTCTCCCAGTCCCAGTAGGAACCCTGCGGTACAAGCGCGACCGGCTCAAGCAGCCTTTGCGGTATGCCATCGATGAACTGTGATGGTTGCGAGAGCACCATGCGCAAGGTCTTATCGAAGACACGCGTCGGATAACTGATAAAAAGGTTTTGTTTGGCGCGGGTTGCTGCGACGTAGAGCAGCCGGCGCTCTTCTTCGAGATCTTCCTGCGAGTTGATGTTATAGAAGGAGGGAAATCTGCCCTCCAACGCCCAAATGATAAACACCGTATGAAACTCCAAGCCTTTCGCCGAATGAATCGTTGAAAGGATCAGTGGGCCTTCATCCGGATCGACCGCCAGAACGCCCCCGATGCTGTCATTGGGCGGTTCGAGCGCCATGTCACTCAGCAGCCGCTCGAGACTTCGGTAGCGCTCGGTCATGCCCTGAAAATGTTCCATGTCGCGCAACCGCTTAGGGTGATCGTCGGGATAATTCTGCTTGAGGATCGGAATGTAATACTGCAATAGATACTGGGATTGCTCCGATGGCAATTCAGCGTGTGCTGCCTCTTCCAGGACTTGCGCGAGGGTTCGTAAACCCTGAGCGATTTTGCTTTTGGCCGGATACGAACGCAGTCGCTGGACCGCACTGCTGCCGTTGAGCAACCATTGGGTAATTTTTTGGCTTGCGCCCGGACCGATTCCCTCCAGCAGCATCAGCACGCGCTGCCAGGAAATCGTATCCTGCGGGTTGGCGAGAACGCGCAGATGAGCCAGTAAATCTTTTACATGGGCGCTCTCCATAAATTGAAAACCGCCGCGCTTAACGAATGGAATACTATGGCGTGCAAGTTCGATTTCGAGATCGAACGAATGGAAGCTCGATCGGAACAGAACAGCGATATCCCAGAGCGGCACACCTTCCTCGCGCAGCTCGAGTATCTTCTGACAAACGAACTGCGACTGCATCTGCTCACTTCCCGCCTGGATGAGCTTGGGCCGCGTGCCGGAATGTTTCCGGGTAAAAAGTCGTTTTTCATAGCCTTCCGTGGCGCGTTGTATAATCTCGTTCGTGACGTTCAAAATCGGTTGCGTGCTGCGGTAATTTTCTTCGAGCTTGATGATGCGTGTTCCCGCGAAGTGCTTCGGAAAATCCATGATGTTGCGGAAATTGGCGCCGCGGAAGGAATAAATGCTCTGCGCATCATCACCGACGACGGCGACATTTTGATGTGTCGCGGCGAGCAGGCGCACGATCTCAGCCTGTAGGTGATTGGTATCCTGATACTCGTCGACCATGATAAAGCGATAGGTATCGGATAGCCGGTTTCGTACCGCGGCATGGTCGGCCAACAAATCTCGCAATAGCGTCAAAAGGTCGTCGTAATCGAGCAGAGACTTGGTGCGTTTATAATCGGTATAGCGCCTTAACAGCTCAGCGAGCTCATAGTCCAGCTCGACGAGGTGGGGATATTCCAGTTCGAGTAAATCGCTCAGCCGGGTTTGCTTATTCAGGGTCATGCTGAAGATTTCGCCAACCGTTTGTTTGCGCGGAAAACGTTTTTCCTTGGTGTTCAGGCCCATTTCGGTGCGAATCAGCTGAATGACGTCTTCGCTATCCGAGCGATCCATGATCGTAAACGAGGGTGCGAGACCCAGATGGCGGCCGGACATGCGCAGCACGAGGTTCGCGAAGGAATGAAATGTGCCGCCAGCGACTTGTTTGCAGCGTCCGTCGATCAACAGACTGGCGCGCCGAAGCATCTCTTCGGCTGCGCGACGGGTAAAGGTCAGCAGCAAAATTGAGCGCGGATCAACACCTTGGTCGATCAGGTGAGCGACTCGATAAACCAGGGTCCGGGTCTTACCGGTGCCCGCGCCAGCGATGATGAGAAGCGGCCCCTCCATGCTCGTAGCCGCCTCATACTGTGCGTCGTTTAATTCTTTTCGGTAGTCTAACCCGGAGGTGTTGCGATCGGCCGGTATGTAGTCTTTCAAAATATAAGTCGTCGTCAAGAAAGCTCCCAATGGCTAGGTAAATTACCCGTTTTCCTATGGTCCAGCAAGCGTTTGCGCCAGCTAAAAGCGCTTAGTTTCAAATGATGGAAGGTATCTTGAAGACCGGTTAGACGGCTCTCCCATCGTGCTGCAGCATTCCGGATCGGAGTATCAAGATAAGTACTTTTTCGCCTTACGTGCGTAGGGTTTGTCATACAAGGCGGTGCCGATCACAAACCCCACTGTCCTGAATATGAGCCGTTTATCTCAGCAAGGGTGTGGTACAGCGCTTGCGCTAAAAGGAAAAAGCTCGATGAACATCCCTGCCGAGCGTGCAGCGGAGCAGGAGCGAGACCCATAAAACTAGATTAGAGACCACGGTTGGAGACCTCATCGTCGTCATTACGGACGAAACTCATCAACAGGTTCGCGATGAAAAATCACGTATGAACTCGTCGCGTATATTCTCGCGGATCTTACAAAAAAATGCCGCCGTGCTTGGTCATCAGCAACTTGCAGGAAATTTGCACAAAAGCTGAGCGAGCGGTTCGCCAATGGTCGCGATCGAAGCGCGCTTTCTCCGATGTCCAAATTCTCAAATAGGGAGGTGTTCAATGAAGAAAGGCAATTTCGTTTCGCTCACCGCGGCAATATTTGCATTCGCATTGCTGTTTGGAGCCTGTGAGAAGAAGGGCGAGGAGACACCGCCGCCGTCCTCAACCGATACCAGCCAAGCACCGAGCGCTACTTCGCCTTCGAACCCGTCTGCTGTCTCGCCTGGCGGCAGCACCAGCCCCGATGCCGGGTCTGCTCAGAAGCCGGACGATACCAGCAAAGCGCAAAAGGGATAAAACTGCGCGAGACCGAGGTGATCGGATGAGCAAGATCGTAATACTACTTTGTGTGCTGCTAATCCCCGCAGTTCTGAGCGCCGCTGAAATAAGAGGAACGGTTCTGAAGGTTGACCAAGTGGAAAACCGCTTTGTCCTGCGGACTGAACGGGGCGAGGAAACGTTTTTGACGACCAAGGAAACCAAAGGCATCGAGAACGCAAAGGAAGGGGCTAACGTGATGGTGACCTTCAGTGAGAAAGATGGTCAACCTAAAGTTAGCGAAATTGCCCTGGAGAAGTAGCAACGCAAGGCAGTTATACTCGCCGCTTTACTGCGCGGCTAACGTCTAGCCGCGCAGCGGACCCGCCATTACTCCGCGGATTTTGAATCTTCTGCAACCCGTCAGTTATTTTTTAAAGAAAAAATGAGAAACGATTGCCGATCCAGGAAATTAAATTGCTGTTGCAATGTGTAGCCGGCTTGCTCTATCTCCCGCTTGATCCTTTCGCTCGGCGTGTAGTGGCCGAGAAGACCTTCCAACCATGCGCGTCCATCGAGCTCGATAATGGCAATTCTGCCGCCCGGACGCAGATATTTGCGCGCATTCGCAAAGTATGCAACGTGATCCGCAATGTGATGATAGGTATTGGAGCTGAAAATGAGATCGACTCCCTTTTCGGGTAGCAGTGGATCCGTTGGGGTCCCCAGAATTGTTTCGACGGTCTTGCCGGGCTCTTCCGCGATCCGTTTGTTCACGAGATCAATCATATCTCTGTCAATGTCGACCGCGTACACCTTTCCAGAGGGTGTCACCGCTCTCGCCAGCCTGAAGGTGAAATAGCCGCCGCCCGAACCGAGGTCCGCAACGACGTCTCCGGAGTGAAGATTGAGCGCGGCGATCACTTTGTCCGGCTGCTGCCAGGAATCGCGATTAAACCCTTCATAGGCGAATTGTTTTAATCGAGCGCAACCAGCAATCAGCAGTGCGAGCAGAGTTAATTGGACGAGCTTGCGATGCCCGGAGCGTCGGAAGTTCGATGGCTGCATCAGTGGATTTCGTAACGTTAGGGTGAGGGTTTTTGCGATTTCACGTGCTCGACGGCGCGTGCGACCTTTTGGCGCAGCTCAATCACGTCGAACGGTTTACCGACGAAATCGAAAGCACCGAAGTCGCTCGCTTTCGCCGCGACCTGCTGCGAGTTAACGCCCGTTAAAATGATAACGGCGCAGTCGGATTGAATCTCTTTGATACGCCGCAATACTTCGATCCCGTCGGTCTTTGGCATCAACACATCCAAGAGCACCACGTCGGGGCGAGCGTTTTGGACCTGCGCCAGCACGCCATCGACGTCATCCGCCTCCAGCAATCGATAACTCTTGCTGAACACCATTTTCAACGATTCTCGCACGCCGACTTCATCGTCGACGAGAAGTAAGAGAGGCATATCTGCAGACATGCTGACGCAGATGATTTCGTTTGCCGTTGTGATGCCGATTCGCTATTTCATGCTTATCGCGCCGCGACTTCGACGCACGCCGCGGGTTGGCTCAAGTGTTTCGTGCACTCGGTGCGTACATCCGCGGCGGACTTTTCAAACGTGCTTTTTAGGTATTCCGCGCTGGTTGTAAAGCAGGCATTTCGATCATCCTGCTGGTTGAACGCGGTACAGAAGGGCAGCGCGTAGCGGCCGTCCCAGGTATTGTCAATCAAGGCGTAAACAACGCCGCGCATGCAGGCAGTCCGACTGGCACCCGCGACCAGCTCGCATTTCTCTGCCGCGGCGCGACCTTGACCAAACCGCACATCGTTCGATAGATCCCGTCCGGCAGAGAGCAAGCAGGCTGAACGGAAGTCGCCCGCCCGATCACATTCTTTAAGAATTTGCTCCGTGCTCAACCCCATCTCGGCCATGCGGGAAGTCTGCATGCCGTAACATTCACTTTTATACTCAGCGCCCACCTTGCTGCATGGATAGTGATAATTGGTCGGGCTCAAATCGCGAGTTTCAGGCGTAGCGCTAGCAACGTTCTCCATGAATACCCCGCCATAACAGGAGTTGCGGCTCCACTCGTCAGAAAGCGCGTCGCAGATTTCCAGTGACTGGTTCAGGTTATAACGGGCGAAAAACATCAAAGCATGTCCGAGCCCATGCAAACACTGAAAACGATATCTCAATGCGATATTCGGATCGCACGCGCTTGCCGCCTTCTGCTTGAGTTCTTTAATACTGGGGTGCTGATCGACGGACGCGTAAATATTGTCGCCGCGAAGAAATCTCTCCACGGAACCATGATAACAACCGGAGTGGCAGGTCTGATCGCAAGCCGCGAAAGCCTCGTGAATATTGCCTTTCAGCCGAAAGTTTTCTCGGCCGATGGCATGCACCACCGGGTGACAGTCACGCCTGAATTCCGGATCTTCCGCCTCGAACTGTTCAACGAGCTGCAATACGTCCTTGACCGAGTAAGTCTGCAGCGCTTTACGGAAAAGCTGATCGAGGCATTCAGCAGATGCAGTGCTGCTCAGGCAGTTCTTCGCGGCCTCTAAGGTCGGCAGCGTTGAGATTGCAGGCCCGACCGAACTGGAATCCTGCGCCGCGGTGGGCAATACCTGAACAGCCAGAAGAACGATAACGGAAACAATAACTGCGAACAGACGATTGAGGTGGACCATAAATACTCCCATCCGCCGATACTAGCCCAAATTGATCGATCTCTGCAAAATTTTTTTCGCCAGAAACAGATCCTATGCTCCATTGTCCGTAGGAAACCAACCGCCGGCCAGGTTTTACTTAACGTCTTTTCCTGTGTTATTTTGGGTAAACATTCCGCCCGTCTCTTCGTCTAAGTACGTAATGCGCCCATTCAAGCTCATCGTGGCAATGCTTGTCGCCATGTTTGGTCTTTACAACGTCGGCGTTTTTGGCGCCAATGAAATCCTGATCAACCCCGAGGCAATTCCTGTTTACCAGCCAAAGCATTATCCTTTCGAAGGCGGCGAAAAACAAATTTACCGAGCTTCCTGGAACGGACTCGTCTCCGTGGCCACTGCGGAAATTTCCACGGTTCCTACCATTATCGACGGCAAAAAAGTTTACCGGGTTCAAGTCGAGGCGAAGAGCTCCGGGATGCTCGATTATATCTGGAAGATGCGCGACACCATCACCTCGACTTTTGATGCCAAGGCATTGTCGCCGGCTCGCTTCACGTTCAGTCAAAGGGAAAATTCAAAGGTCATCGATACCGAAGCACGTCTTGACCACACGGGAAAACGATGGGCGGTAAACCGGCAGGAAAAGGGAAAACAAGCGAAGATTTACGAATTCGAATCGCAAAATACCGTGGATCCGATTACCGCTGTCTACGTCGCGCGAAGCGTCGATTTCAAAGTCGGCGATCGACTGTACTTCAAAATCTTCGGCGGCCGGTATCAGTATCTACTGGAATTGACGGTGGAGAAAAAAGAACCCGTGGAGCTTACGTGGGGGAAAGTCGAAGCCTACCGGATCGTGCCGCGCATACAGAACTTGACTAAAAGAGGCTATGCCGAGCGCTTCAACGAGGCGACGATTTGGATCTCTGCGGATGAGCGACGGTTGCCCGTCAAACTCAGCAGCAAAATTGTCTTTGGCAGCGTGTATTTGGAACTCGTGCAAGAAAAAGGCGCAACGGAATCAACCGCGGTCGAGCCGAGTCGGCCAGCCTCTTGACCCGGGCAGACAAGCATTGTTCCATTTACATAATGAGGTTCGAAACTCTACGGTGCACCGACGCCAGTGCGATACCAGCTATTGGCGCGCAAATCGTAGCAAAAACCTGGATAGTTTTACTCGTCGTCTCCACTATGGTGGCTTCCTGCGTAGTGGCGACGCCGGAACCGAGCCGCCGGCCTTCCGGCGGCGGTCATTCTTCAGGGCCCCCCTCTTCATCAGCACGAGTCGACCCGAATGATGCCAATCGGCTGCGTCGAGTCATGTTGCCGCTCCTCCAAGCGATGGATCACCCCTGCCGGACGGATGATGTGCGCATCGGCATTATCAATCAGAGTGAAGTCAACGCGGCTAATGCCGGAAGCTGCGAGTTTTATGTCACGATGGGCCTGTTGCGTCGGGCCAATGACGATCAGCTGCGCGGTGTTTTAGCACACGAGATCGCCCATGAAGACCTGGGTCATGTCGCCAAAGCGCAAGTGCTCGGCGCCGGGCTGAACATTGGTGCAGCAGTGCTGCAACAACTGTTTCCTGCGGCGGGATTGCTGGCGCCCGTTGCCGGGGAGCTGGTGGCGCGGGGTTATAGCCGAACCGAGGAATACGCGGCGGATCGTCATGGTGTCGACATTCTTCGCCGTGCGGGATACTCCAAAGACACCATGCTCGATGCGCTCACTTGGGTTAGGCAGGTCTCGGGGAGTGGCGGTGGCGGATTCCTTTCAACTCACCCCGGTATTGACGATCGTATCGCCACGATTGAACGGCTTCCCAAATAGCTCTGCTCAGTAAACGAATCTACGACCCCTGCGTCTAATGACCAGGAGGCGAAAAGATGAATTCTCAAAAAGCCGCTTTGATCATAAAATCTCCCCTTATTGCAAGTCTGGCACTGGGCGCGACGCTGTTGGCGGGATGTGCCGGTGGCGCACTGACCACCCGTGAAAAAGGTGCTGGCATTGGCGCACTTGGTGGTGCTGCAATGGGCGGCATTATCGGTTCGGCCGTGCACCACCCTGCGGCGGGAGCGGCGATTGGCACGGCCTTTGGTTTGGGCGCCGGAGCTTTGGTTGGCGATCAGTTACAAGGCCGCGAGAATGCAGCTTACGATCAGGATCGACAGATCAACGCGAACCAGCAGGAACTCGAACGGCAGCGACGTGAGATCAACGATCTGCGAAACCGACCCGAGTACTAGTTCCAGTCTTGCATCAGGTGATCAAAATGGGGGGCGATGCCCCCCATTTTTTTGGCCATCGCACAGCTTTCGTACGATGCTGCGGCTCAAATCCAAGCTTTTTACATGCGTTGTTCACGGGCTCAGCCTTATGACTGGCTTGGTGGGCGGTCTGGGCGACAGGTCAGCATATGGCGATTTTTGTCCGGTGGCGATCACGTGATCGCGCTGAAACATTTCGATCGTGCAAGGTCCGCCATTGTTCACGTTCCCGCGCGAGCGGCGGAACGGCGCGACCTGCCGCTCATTATCAATTTTCATGGGGAGGAGGCCACGGATCAAACGAGCAGGAGTATTCTTTGACGGACCGGTGATCAAACCGGAACGCGCTATTCCGGTAATGCATGTCCACAGTCTCGACGATCCACGCGCGCTTTCTGGGGAAGGTCTGGGTCCGCCATTTCCTTTTACAAAAACCCGCGTGTTTCTTCCCAACATCGATCAGATGATTTCGCGCTGGGTCCGCCACGATGGCTGTTCAGCGGAGCCAGCGATCGAGCACCAGATCGAAAGCAAGGAACCTCGCCAGACTGCAAAGCGTTATAGTTACACCAACTGCCGAGAAGGTTCCGAAGTTGTCCTCTGGCAACTCACCGGTGTCGGTCACGTTTGGCCCGGCGGCAGCAAAAAGTCTTGGAGCGCATCCTCGGACCCTCTACCGAGATTGTCGACGCCAATCAGGAAATGTGGACTTTCTTTCAACGTTTCTCGCTGCATCATCGTCTCGCCACGCACCGGAGTGTGGCAACCGAGCAAATAGGGCGCGAAGGTTGAGTCGAAGAGAACGGATGCACCCGTAATCGCACCCTCATCTGTCATTTCGGCTAAAAAAAGAAATCTTTCCCGGTTCCTGTCCATGACCCTCGACGAGGGCGAATAGGAAAGATTTCTCGCTTCGCTCGAAATGACAAACTCTTGGGAGGGCGGTCTTTGCTGTGCGCAGTTTGACAAGACTCTGTGCGAAGGAGCGAAATTTTTTCCATGCCTAGTTCCAACCTGACTTGATTGCGCTTCGCACGAAATTTAGACTCAGCGGCTATGAGGGTTCTGATCACAGGCGCTGCGGGACTCGTGGGCAGTCATCTAACTCGCCGACTGCAGCAAAGCGCTCAAGTAATATCCCTGAAGCACGGCGATCTCGATATTACCGATCGAGCGGCAGTCGCGCGCTGCGTTGCGGATACCAACCCCGATCTAATTATTAACTGCGCTGTGCTACAGGTCGATGATGCGGAGCGCGATCCGAAAAAAGCCGCGGCGGTCAACATCGAAGGCCCGCGGTTTTTGGCCGAAGCCGGGAATAGGGCCGGTGCGGAAATTGTCCATTTCAGCACGCAATACGTGTTCGCAGGCGAATCTCTCAAACGGGCGCCGTACACGATCAGGGATGAGCCATCGCCGGTCAACGTTTATGGAGAAACAAAACTCGTCGGCGAAGAAGCAGTGCATGAGGCGTGCGGCCGTAGGTATATCATCCGAACGGCTTGGGTTTATGGCGCCGGGAAAGAAAGCTTTTTGTGCACGGTGCATCACGATCTCAGAATGCGTAAACGAGTACATGCGATCGACGATATCTGGTCGAGCACAACCTACGTCGGGGATTTAATTGATCGAGTCATGGCGATTCAGCGAAGAGGGCGTTACGGTACGTATCATGTGGTTAACAGCGAGATATGCAGTTACTACGAATTCGCCCTCGAAGCCGGGCGGCTCGCGGGACTCGATGATCGCGAGCTCGATGCGCTCATTACGATTACCCACGAACGGGACATGAAGCGAATCGCCAAACGGCCGTCTTGGACTCCGCTTCGCTGTTTGCTTTCGGAAGAACTGGGATTGCCGCCCATGCGCGACTGGCGTGCCGCATTGGCAGCGTACGCAGGGGAGAAGAAGGGGTGATGGAGTGGTGGAGTGCTGGTTTCGTAGCTGTGTTAGCTCAGATATTCCGCTTTAAGCATCACTCCAATCCGACTGTTATTGACTCCTATCTTCTGACCGGTTTACAAAGACCCGAGCACTTCGATGAAGTTAAAGGAAACACAATGAGACGAATTCTTCTAACAAGTCTGGTTTTTTCGGTGATCACCTGTGGTTTCACCTCGGTATTGTTCGCGGCGGACACGATCCGTATTGCCTACAGTTCGATCAATCCTCACGCGCTTTTAGTTTCACTCGCCGAAAAACGCGGGCTGTTCGCTAAATACGGCCTCTCTTCCGTGGTCGTTTATATACCCGGCGGCAGCACAGTTGTGCAGGCGATGGTTTCGGGTGATGTCGATTTGGGGCAGCTCACCGGCGCGCCCGGGGTGGCGGCTAATTTGCGCGGCGCCGATATTCTTTACATCGCGATGACTGACGACCGTATGGGCTATCAGCTGGCGACACGACAAGACATAAAAAGCCCGGCCGAACTCAAAGGAAAACGGCTGGGTATCAGCCGCTTCGCATCATCGGCCGATTTCGGGACGCGCACGCTCCTGAAACGGCTGGGCGTCGATCCCAAAGAGGTCACGATCCTGCAGATCGGCAATGAAGCGGAGCGTCTCGCGGCCCTAAAATCCGGCAGCATCGACGGATCGGTCTTCAACGCGCCGTTCGGCAGTGTCGCGAAGAAGTTCAATTTCAATATCCTCGCCGATGCCGGCGCGCTAGGAATTCCTTACTTCAACACCGGGATGTGCGGGAGCGCGAAAGTGCTGCAGAAGAATGAAGGTAGAATTCTCAATTTTCTCCGCGCATACCTCGAAGCGATCAAGATCTTCAAAACCGAACCGGAGTACACGTTGAAAGCACTGGCGCAATTCAGCCGGGTCAATGATCAAGAGCTCCTCAAGGAAGCCTATGACTACAATAAAAATAAAATTCCTGATGTCCCGTATCCGTCGGTAAAAGCGATGCAGGCCGTCATCGATCCTCTCGTCGAAGCCGATCCCAAGCTCGGCAAAATCGACGCGCGGAACTACGTCAGCGATCGGTACTTAAAGAAGCTGGAAGAAGAAGGTTTCGTGAAGAAGTTGATCGGGCGCTAGCAGTATTTGAGTTCACTGAGATATACGCTGAGTTTGACGAACAAAATTATTTAGCACCAAGCGAGTCAAATCCCATGGCCAATCCGCGCATACCTGTTGCTCTGGTCGCGGAAAAAGCACCGGAAAGAACCAAGGCGTCGAGCTACCCTGAGCCCTACGCGTCACGAATGGCGGGAAGGCGAAAGCAGCCGCTCGGTGACCTATTTGATCTCAGCAATTTCGGAGTGAATCTTACGCGGCTCGCTCCCAATGCCGTATCGGCGTTGCGCCATGCTCACACGAAGCAAGACGAGTTTATCTATGTCTTACAGGGATATCCGACGCTGCACACCGACGAAGGTCGAACCAGGCTGTCGCCGGGCATGTGCGCTGGCTTCAAAGCGGGCACCGGGAACGGCCATCGATTGATCAATGAAACCCCAGAAGAGGTTATATATCTTGAAGTCGGAGACAGAACGCCCGGCGATGAAGGCAGTTACCCGGATGATGATTTGCAGGCGTTAATGGTCGACGGGAAGTGGAAGTTCGTGCACAAGGATGGCTCGCCTTACTGACGTATGACTTTCATCGTCGGAGAATCCACCTCTCCGATTAATTTGTTTCCGCTTTTCGGGCTGCGGCGATATCGCCTTCGCTGAAGCGATAGAATCTCACCGGGTTGTCGTAGAGCATTTTTCTCTTGAAGTCGTCGGATAAATCTTTCCGGGCGTAAAGGTGCGGCAGGTCGCCGCCGAATTGATCGCGCTCGCGCTCGTGGGGAAAATCGGACGCCCACATGATCACATCGTCGCGGATCAAATCGGCCAGGTACGGCGCCGTGCGCTCCTCGACCTCCATGGTGACGAAAATATTTCCCGATTTGAAAAATTTGCTCGGCGGATCCTTCAAGTGAGGCGCCAGGCGCGCGGCAAATTTCTCGTAGTCTTCTTCCATGCGATCCATCATGAACGGCACCCAGCCGGCGCCGGCCTCGAGGTAAGCGACGCGCAGCTTGGGAAATTCCTGAAATACGCCTTGAAACATCATGTTGGTGATTTGCAAAAACAGGCCAACCGGATGCTCCAGCATGTGCGCTTCCAGAAAACTACAGACACGGTCGAGGCCGAGATTTTGGCTCACGCCGCCGTGGATCGTGAGCGGCACATCCAATCGTTGCGCTTCGTCATAGATTTCATAGAACACGGGCGAGCCGTAGAGCGGGTTTCGATTGTTGGTCACCGAAGGTAAGAGTCCTGCGCGAAAGCCGAGATCTTTGACACAACGGCGCAATTCGGCCGCGGCGGCTTTCGGGTCCTGAGGCGCCAACAGCGCTACGCCTTTCAAACGAGGCGATTGGCTGATGAAGCGATCATAAAGCCAGTCGTTATACCCCTGCGCAATTGCCGAGGCCCATGCGGGCAGCTGAATCATTCCAATGGCGAGCGCAGAAGTCGGATAAAGCACCGCGCAGTCGATGCTGTGTTCGTCCTGAAACCGTACCCATGCTTCGGCATCGGGATCTTCGCGTTTTCCTTTGCGCGCCAGGCCGCGCTGCCAGCCATCAGCATCGAACATCGGCCAGGTGGAATGCCAATTCATTTCACCGAAATTGCCTTTGATATGCGCGAAGATGTCCTTGTGGTCTTCCATGATGTGACCGTCTGCATCGATAACGAATGATGACATCGTTTCCTCCAAACGTTCGGCCTAATCATAACAGGCGACAAGAAAGATTTCTCCCTTCGGTCGAAATGACAGAACGGTATTCACGGTTGTCATTTCGAGGAGCGAAGCGACGAGAAATCTTTCCCCCCAAAGACTGAAAAGGCTGGCTTACTGGAAAAAGATTTTTTGATATTCCTTCTTTTTCGCTTCGAAGTCTTCCTTACCGAAACTGTACATCTGTACGAACTTGATCTTATCCGCATCGGCAAGAGGCGGGTAGACGCCCTTGCGGTTGACAAACTCTCCGGTGTCCGCCTGAATTTTCATGCTCTCTTCGTCGAGAAAGAAATCGATAAATGCCTTGCCGGCATTCGGATGAGGGGGTTTGGCGCCGAGGGTAATGAACTGTCCGTCACCGAGCATCGTGTAATCGCGTACATAATCCAGATTGGCGCCTTGCTTATTGTAGGTCAATACGAAACGCACGAAGGTAATGCCGATCGGCGTTTCGCCGGTGCCGACACGATCTGCGGCGGGAACAATCGATTCGGCAAAGATCGGTTTTGACGCGGCAAGCTCACGGATGAATTTCTCCACGCGCTGTTTGGGCATGATCTTGTCCAGACTTGCCAGCCACTGAGTGGTCAATGTGTGGCCGGTGGGATGCGGCATCACGAGCTTGCCTCTGTATTCCGGCTTTACCACGTCCTCCAGGGTTTTGGGAGCCTCGGAAGCCTTGATCTGGTTCTTGTCGTAAATCACGCCGTAAAGGACGTTGCGGTAGCGGGCTCCCAATTCTGGATCAATGGCGTCTTTGGCAAAGCCTTTGAAGGACGGTGATTCGTATTTGCCGAAAGCCCCGCCCTTGGCCATCAGGCGCATGTGGTCGCCGGTGGTTGCGACAACATCAAATTGCGGTTTACCGACGCGGTGTTCACTGAGCACGCGATCGAGGATTTCCGTGGAGCCGCCGCGCCAGTATTCCATCTGCAATCCGGTTTTGGCTTCGAAGGCTTTTTTCAGCGCGTCGGCGGTGAATGTTTCCATCGAAGTATACACGATGACCTTGCCGCCCTCTTTTTTGGCGGCGTCTACCGTTTGCGCGGATTGGGCGAACGCAAACGGCGCGCTCGAAATCAGCCAGACAAACAACAGAGCCAGCGTTTTGCGCATGGGTCTCGATCCTTTCACTATGAGATGGCTGAAGTTTTTACTCGGGTTTGATTTATAATGTACGCTTCGCTTGCCAGTCAAGTTGGAGCAGAAAAGACGTCTTTGTGAAACGAGGACAATTAGTAACCAGCGTCTCTAGCCTATAAGGCTACCCGAGGTGGTGTATCGTTCCTCGGAATCGTAGCGAGCTTCGATGAAGCCGCTTTCGTCGAGCTGGCGAATGATTCTTGGATCGACAATCTCTTCCGGTTTCCGGGCGGATGCAGAGCATAATATTCCTGGCGCCTGTGGTCAGCTTTTTCCGAGGAGCCGTTTGAAGAAACCCTCGCGGTCCAGTTCATCGAGGATACTTTCATCGAGGTACTTGCCAATATTCATATCCACTTTTACGGTCGGATTTCGCTGCGCGACGATTTCCAAGGTGTTACGCAGACCATCTTGCGAAACGCGTGTGGGCATCGCGAAGCTCTTGGCAAAGTAATCATAGGTCTCGTCGAGGCCTTTGGGATCTTTAAAGCGCAAGCGCTTCGACAGAACAGCCAACCCCTTTTCTCTACTGGTCATAAACTGATAGGTGCCTTCTGCGTAGGCCTGCTGAAAGCGCTTTATTGCAGCGCGGTTTTTTTCGAGAAAGGAACGGCGGGCCACCATGACATTCATAGGAAACGAGGTGCCCTTGAGGTCCGGCATCTTCACGAGCTCGTGCATGCCGAGGCGCACCGCCTCGTTAATGTCGGGGTAAGATAACATAGTAGCATCGATGGCTTTGGTGGAGAGCGCCACGATGCGCGCCACGGAATCGCCGGCGGGAAAAATCGTGACCGACTGTCGCGTTATGTTCCACGCCTTTAACGCCAGAAATGTCGCGGTCTCGGTGGCGCCGCCAACGGCGAGAATGCCGATTTTTTTGCCGACCAGATCCTCCGGTCTACGTATTTCTTTCTGGGTCACAAAGCTGTACGGAAAACTGTTCAGCGTTCCTGAAACGATCACGAGATCCGCGCCTTGATTCATGGCGTTGATTCCCGTTGCGGCATCGACCTGAGCCAAGTGGATGCTGCCGCCGAGCACCGCCTGAATCTGGCGAACCGAGCCCGGCACGAGCACCACGTCGCCATTGAAACCGTATTTTTGGAACAAACCGAGATCTTTGGGGGCCCAGACGGGCGCTTGAAAACCGGCAAACCCGGCATACGCAACGAGATAACTTTCCTGGGCGAGTGAAAAGACAGGAAAGAGTAACAGGAATACGACGGTACAGAGCGATTTCATAAGCAGTCCCGCTTGAAGTCGAACCGAATTTTGTAGTTCCTGGTTTTTCGTTAATCTGAAGTCACACGTAAGAACCAGAGACCAGCAACTCGTGGACTGAGCATTTGATTTGCGTCTGAATCCGAAGAACCGTTCGAAGAGCTCAGGGCGCACGGTCAAGCCAAAGCCGTTCGTCTGAGGCTCTCGAAGTGTTAGCGGCGAACGCTAAATTGCTGTCCAGTTCACTAGAAACCAATTTTTATGTCCAGCCTCTCGTCCACCGCTCGCCTCTTTTGACTTTATCGGCGTAATAGTTCCAATCGGCGGAATGAAACATTTCGTCGCGCGGGCGCCGAAACAGTTTTTTTCGACTTGCGGTCAGAGTTTCGATCGCGTCCGGTGTCGGGCCCTGATAACCATGCAAACCGGCAATGGCCAAAATCTTCGCGGTCCGCTCCATGTAAAGCGCGTTGATGCAAGCTTCATCGATGCTTTCCCCGACCGTGACGATGCCGTGACCTTTAATCATGACCGCGGAAGCATCACCCAGACTTTTGGCAAGTGCGGCACCTTCTTCCTCGTCGAGAATATAGATCGGCCTCGGAAAGATCGGCGTTCCGCCGCGAAAGCGTGACGACTGCATATGGATCCAGTTGACGGGCTTGTCCGCGAGGCTAAGCGCGACGCACATCGCCGCATGACAATGGACCGCCGCGTTGATGTCAGGCCGGGCTTTGAAAATTTCGGTGTAAATCACCGCTTCGCGTGGAATCGTCCCGACCCCGGAAAGCTTTTTTAATGAAAAATCGAAATGCACAAGCCAATCTTTGTTGCCCTGCTCGGGGCGGCGGAACATTCTTACGGCAATGCCGCGATCGCCCGGAAGACGCGCCCCGACGTGACCCCAGAGATCGCCGATTTCCCAATCGAGAATTTTTGCGGCGATTCTCAATTCTTCCTCGATGGTTTTGATTTTGTTGCGCAGCGCGCGGCCATTCGGATTTTTCTGCCGGTCCATTTTTGCCCGTATTTTTTTCTGGATTGATGGAAGACTCATCTATGAAGCCACTTTGCGCCTGAGGGCGTACGACATGGGGTTCTCTTTTTCCGCCGTAGATGCGAGGTAGTCGAATCGCTGGCGCCAAGGAACATCGGACGGCAATAAACAGGCGAAGCAATCCACATGAGGAAACCAGTTGCGCTTGGTATCTTGTACCAGATGCGGCGGTGCTTTGCCGTTTTGAAGATCCTTCACGCTGTTTAGTAAAAACCGGCGCACGGCGATCACCGCTTTGTCGCTGACTCCGAGATGCTCTTGGCTACGGTCGAAGATCGCTCCCATGCTTTCGGTCGCACACGCGTCATGGTTGAGGAAGTCCTCGATGCCGGTGAAGTTGACGTTCTTCTGCATGGCGCGATCCTGGAGGTAGTTGTTACGAGCGTTGCGAATCCGCGTGTAGTCGGGGTTGATCTGCTTACGCCGGTGCACTTCCTCGTCGCGCACCGCGCGATCCCGGCGAAAGCCGATATCATAACGCCAGCAGTGGATATCGTCGGCGGGCACATAGGTATGAATTTCATAGCCTTCGAGCTCGTTGGTGGGTCGTCCCGCCGGAACGCAACCATAAACCGGCATCACGAACGCCGAAAAGCGGACGTAGTGTTGATTATCATAATCGCGTGTCGCGATCAGCCGAACGCCGAAGTCGGCATCTTCGGTTTCATAGAACGGGGCGGTGTCGCTCTTATAAAGCGACTGGTTGCGCTCATTGGTGAACGCGCGGTGCAAAAAAGACAAGTGCGAAGAATCACATTCGCCTTCGAGCCCCTGCAGATAATTACATTCGAGCAAGCACTTAGTGACATACGTATATTCGAGCGGAACCTGCGTCCATTCGTAGCTGGGAAACAAAGGCATTTTTTCGGCGGGACCGAGATAAGCATAAACGACGCCGTTTGCCTCGTGTGTCGGATAAGCGGTGTGGCGAAGCTTGCGGCGAAAATCGCTGCCGGTGGGCTCGGCGGGCGTGTCGAGGACGTTCCCTTCGACGTCGTACTTCCAGCCATGATAGATGCAGCGCAGCCCGCATGCCTCATTGCGGCCGAAAAAAAGCGAAGTGCCCCGATGCGCGCAGTGCTCGCCGATCAATCCGATTCGACCATTGCTATCCCTGAACGCAACTAATTCTTCGCTGAGGATTTTGACCCGGACCGGCGGACAATCCGGGGCGGGAATTTCTTCGGACAACAGCGCTGGAATCCAGTAGCGCCGGATGAGACAACCCATTGGTGTTCCCGAGCCGGTTCGGGTGATCAATTCATTGTCTTCTCGCGAAAGCATTGGAGCTCCTCAACAGATTAGTGGAAGTTCAAATCGTTCAAGCAGTTCAATAGGTTCAACTCGACTGGTCAGGTGTCGAGGGTGCCCGCCGCGAAGATCTGATCATAGGACGGGGCGCTCCGGATCATGCCTTGAGCGACATTGTATCGGATAAAGGTGTCGATTGTCGGCTTGTTGGCCTTAATACCGTATTTCCATGGATCGCCCCATGCGGCGATCTGCTCTTTCATGCGCTCTCTCAAATAAACGACTGAGAAGCCGCCGCGGTCGCTGAGGATGTCGTCATAAGCGAGCTGCTTCGCTTGTTCGAAAGCGGCGTAAAACTTACCGGCGAGCTCAGGATGATTGCGGTCGAGTTTGCGGCTCATCACGATCATATGCACGGGCGTATAAATTCCAGTTTCGCGATAGAGCCTTTGATCTTCGTCGCTGTAATTGGGAAACAACCGAGTGGTTCGGGGATTGTTTTCGAGGCTCGCGAACATTTTGCTGTCGGAGATGTCGGTAATCATGGCGTCCAGTTCGCCGGCGATCAAACGTTGCACCATATTTCTCGCGTCGTCGACATACTCGATCTGAACTTTCGAATCATGAACCGCGAACGCTTCTTTTGCCTGCAGCACCCAGTGTACCGTCGCAAAATTGACGCCGTAACGCTCGCTCAATAAGCCGCGCGCCCATACGGTGAGCGCGGTACGGTACGTCCGCGAGCCAATGCGCTTGCCGGCGAGATCCTTGGGAGCACGAATCTCAGAATCGGCGCGACAGAAGATCAGCTGGTAAACGGGCTTGCGCTTGGAAAAAATCGGCAGGCCGATGATCTGCCAACCGGCTTCGACGGCCGGCAAAAAATAACCGAGGTTCAGATCCATAAGGCCAAAGTCGCCGTCCCTCAAGCTCGGCTCTTCTTTGTTGATCATTGAGGAGGACTTGATCGGCTTTAGCTTCACGCCATCGATCGGCACGCGTCCTTCAAGCAACGGGAGAGTAATGTCATAGCGCATTGCCGGAAAGTCGATCTCCAAAACATGATCAGGCGCCATATGGAGAGTTCTTCGCGCGAATCGTGCGCTCCTGTCAAGGGGCCGAAACATCTGGAGCTGGGAGCCGGCCGAGCCGCGGTTGGCAGTCTGGTTAGCCCGGACCGTCAGCTATTTTTTTAAACCGAGCAGCGAGAAGATTGGGTTGCCCGTGGTGCGGAGAAAAAAAGCGCTCCACTTCTTCTTCGGATACGCCGTCGAGGGTGGCCGGATTCCAGCGCGGCGTTTGGTCTTTATCAATCAGACGAGCGCGAACGCCTTCGAGAAAATCGGACTGGGCACAAAAATTAAGTGACATGTCCCATTCCCGAACAAAAGTTTCTTTTAGAGAAAGCGTTTTTCCGCGGATGAGTTGCTGAAAGATCACTCTGGCAGAGGTGGGCGACCCCCTGAGATAATTCTGAATTGCATTGCGGAGCCATGGATCATTGCCCGGCCAAGCGCGGAGCGCGGCGTCCACTGCCTGCAGCGAATCTTTCGTGGTCAAGGACTGAATCACGTCGAGACGCTCAAGAATCGCAGAAGATTTCGCTGCCGTCGGTTCAGCGAAGCATTCCAGATAGTGTCGTAGGAGCGTTTTGTTTTCGAGGCCGTCCGCCGTCCAACTCAAATCTTTCAATCCCGCCATTACAGTTGATTTTCTGTCGGACCGGATCTCTAGATCTGCCATGCCAATCGCGACGGCATCCGTGCCGTCGAAGCGCGCCGACGTCAAACCGAGAAAAAGGCCGAGTCCGTCGGGCATTTGGTTCAAGAAACGTGTGCCGCCAACGTCCGGATAAAGACCGATCGACATTTCCGGCATCGCCATGATGGTGCGCTCCGTCACCACTCTCGACGAGGCGCCGTTCATGAGACCGACGCCACCGCCCATGGTCATGCCGTCGGCCCAGCAGAGAACCGGTTTGCAGTATGTATGAATTAGGTAATCGACAAAGTACTCGACGGTAAAAAAGTCGGCGGCGCGCTGCAGAGCGCCGGTGGTTTTCAGCTCGGTCACTAAAGTTTTTACATCGCCGCCCGCGCAAAACGCCTTGTCAGAGTCGGCATGAAAGACTACGCATGCGACATCGTGCTGCCGTTCCCATGCGAGTAGTTGCGCCTCGATCGCTTGAAACATTCCGAGCGTGAGCGCGTTCAGAGCCCGCGGGTTGTTAAGCTGGATAAGGCCGATCGCATCCCGCCCGGCCCCTTCGAGGCGAAAATCGGCTCCGGGGACTGAGTGAAGGTTTCTCGCCATCTTAAGGTACGATCCTATTCATCGGGGCACAAAAATGTAAA
>DATBEY010000244.1:0-7183 GCA_036558765.1 Binatia bacterium
CCGCGTTTTTTCAAATCGCGCCGCGCATAAAGAATATCCTCAGCATCGCGCACGAATGACAGCGCCACCATATCCACATTCTGCGCGATGCCGAAGGCCATATCCTGTTTATCGTGACGGGTCAGCGCCCGTATGTTCAGGCTGCTCTTCGGAAAGTGAATGCCCTTGTGGGAGCCGAGAATGCCGCCGACAACGATGCGGCATCTGACCTCCTGATCACCGACTTCAACGGTTTCCAACTCGATCTCGCCGTCCCCTAGCAGGATCGGATCGCCTTTATTTACTGCTTCGGTCAAGCCGCTAAAATTCACCGATACGGCGAGTTCACTGCCGAGAATTTTTCGCGTGGTCAGCACGAATGGCCGGCGGTTTTGCAGTCGGACCCGGTCGCCGGCGACCGGGCCGATGCGGATTTTTGGTCCCGGCAGATCTTGCAAGACTGCTACCGGCTGATCGAGCTTGCGTTCGAAGTGGCGTATTTTTCGAATGACGCGCCGGTGCGAGGCGTAATCGCCATGGCTGAAATTAAGTCGCGCGACATTCATGCCGGCGCGAATCAAACCCTCAAGAACTTTGTCGCTCGAACTGGCCGGTCCAATGGTGCAAACAATTTTTGTGCGGCGCATTTCAACCAATGTACACGAGAGTGTGGGAGAATCAACGAAAACCGGTGGAATGGAGTACTGGAATGCTCGAGTAATGCGTTCAGACCAACGCTCCAATACTCCATCACTCGAGTGATCTATATTTTCGCACCCGTTCGTTTCAGCCGCGGATCGAGGAGATCGCGCAGCGCATCGCCGAGCAGGTTGATCCCGAGCACCGTCACGAAAATGCACAGACCGGGAAAAAGCGGCAGCCACCAAGCGGTGCTGATGTAGATACGCGCGTCCGCGAGCATCGTGCCCCAGGTGGGAATCTCGGGCGGCACACCGACGCCGAGAAAGCTCAAGCTCGCTTCCGCGATAATGGAGGACGCCATGGCAAAGGTGCCGATGACGAGCGAGGTTTGGATCAAATTCGGAATGATGTGGCGCGTGATGATCTGCCGGTTGCTCGCGCCTAAGCATTGCGCTGCGGTGACGAAGTCGCGATTGCGCAAGGAAAGCGTTTGACCGCGGACAACGCGGCAATAGGGAATCCAGCGCTGGACGACAAGGGCCAAGATCAGGTTGAATAACCCCTGTCCCAGGAACGCCATGATCGTGATGCCGAGCAAGAGCGGCGGAAAAGCCCAAACGACCTCGACCAGCTTTTGAATGAGAAAATCGACCTTACCGCCGAAATAACCGGAAATCGCGCCCAGTGCGATGCCGATGAATCCCGAAACAAAAACGACGGCGAAGGCGACGAGGAGCGACACGCGCGAACCGTGAATGATCCGGCTCAAAATATCTCGTCCTAAGTTGTCGGTGCCGAGTGAGTGTGGCGCGCCGATTCCCGCCGGTGGTTTCATCATCGCGGTCAGCTCCTGTTTATTCGGGTCAAACGGCGCGATGCTCGGGCCGATGATGCCGATGATGATAAACACTAATACAATCACGCCGCCGGTGAATGCTTTGACGTGAAGCCGCGGCAGGAGACGCGGCCAGACGACGCTCTTTTCAGTAGCGGATTCGAGGGTCAACGACTGCATAAAGACCATCGATGATCAGGTTGATCGCGACGAAGGCGAGCGTATAGGTCATCACGATCCCGGTGACCAGCGGGTAATCGCGGGCGTTCAGCGCGGTGATCAGCAGACTGCCGCTTCCGGGCCACGCGAACACCGTCTCGACAATGATTGAGCCGCTGAGGAGCGTGCCCAACTCGAGTCCGACGACGGTGATTACCGGAATCAGGGCATTGCTGGTGACATGGCGCCAGACGACATTTTTTTCTCGTAGGCCCTTAGCGCGCGCCGTTTGAATATAGTCTTCGTTCATCACCTCCAATATGGACGAGCGGGTGACGCGCATTAGAATGCCCAGCATATTCATGCCTAGGGCTAAGGCGGGCAGAAAAATATGCGTTAGTCCGTCCCAGACCGCCGACCAATTTTTTTGCATGATGCTGTCGAAAAGATAAAAGCCGGTCTGTTCCGGCCCGGCGATGCCATAGGTGCTCCGTCCGGATGTCGGTAGCAAATTAAGCACGCCAGCCAGCAAAAGAATCAACATAATCGCGAGCCAAAAACTCGGCATGCTGATGCCAAAAAGACCGAAAGTGGTGCCGAGATTATCGATCCATGAATTGGGCTTGGCGCCGGCCCAGACGCCAAGTGGGATGGCCAGCAGGCTCGCGATGATGATCGCAAACACAGCGAGCTCGATGGTCGCCGGAAGGCGTGTCTTGATGACGTTGATGACCGGCTCGGCATACTTAAAGGACTTGCCGAAATCCCCGGCCGCGGCGGCGCGGACAAATTTCAGATACTGGACGTAAAGAGGTTGGTCCAAGCCCCAGCGCTCTTTCGCCTTGGCGATTTCCGCGGCGTTGGTTTCCTCGCCAAGTAGCAGTAAGGTCGGGTCACCCGGCGCGGCATGGATCAAAGAAAAAACCAAGAAGCTAATCAGCAACAGAACCGGCAGAGTGCCCGCGAGACGCTGGAACAGGTAGCTAGTCATGGCCAATCAACCGGAGTGTTGGAGTACGGGAGTATTGGATTTTATCCATCACTCCACCACTCCATTACTCCAATTTCCCAATCTTCTACTTCTTCACCGCCATATCGATGGCATAAATGCGCGCGTCGGGCAGTGGCTTGTAATCAATGCGACTGTTGAGTCCCCAAAGAAGCTTGTGCCGCCAAAGGAAACATGCAGGGGCATCATCGGTCAGGATGCTCATCGCTTGAGAAAGGTACTGGCGCCGTTTTTTCGTATCGAACTCTTGCTGCTCCTTATCCAACAATTCATCGAGCTTGGGATTGGAATAGCCGATGCGCGGTGTCTCCCCCGTATGAAAGTATTGATGTAACGCGGCGCTTGGATCCTGCACCGAGCCGCGGCCCATATAATAAAAAGGAACTGTCCCCTTTTGCACGTTCGCCCAGAGCGTGGCCCATTCCGGCGTGAGCAGTCGGGCGCGAAATCCCGCCGCGTTGAGCATCGGAATCATCGCTTCGGTCAATTGCTTGTCCAGCGTGTAACGGCCAACCGGTGTTTGCAGCTCAACGTCCACGCCATTGGCGTAGCCTGCTTGGGCGAGCAACTTTTTGGATTGCTCCGGGTCGTAGTTCATTTTTGGTTTTAAATTGGGATCGTAGCCGTACTGCCCTGGGCCAATGGGACCGTCGAGACGGCTGGCAAAGCCCTCGAGAAGCGTGGCGATGATCTGATCGCGGTTGATCGCGTGGCACACCGCCTGTCGAACTTCTTTTTTGTCGAAGGGAGGCTTGGGTTGCATAGCGAGGAACATGATTTCTACGGAATCGACCGGCGCGATGCGCAACTTGGGATTTTTTTCGATGCGCTGGCGCATGTGGGGCGGAATGAATTGCGCAATTTGAATTTCGTCGTTCAAAAATGCCGTCACTCGCTGTTCCGGCTCGCGCATAATGCGGTAAATGACTTCGTCAGGCGCATTGGGATGCTTTTTGGCGTCCGGATGGTCGGGTCGCTTTTGCAGCACTAGGCGCTGACCGGGAATCAGTTCCTTTAGCTGGTAAGGCCCGCCGCCCATCATGTGCTCTCGATCGGCAGCATCGCGCCCGTATTTATCGAAAGCGGCTTTGCTGGTGACGATCAGTCGATCGCAAAGAAACGACAGTAAGGGTGCCGTTGGCTTGTCCGTGGTGACCTTGACAGTAAATTTGTCCAAGGCTTCGGCTTTGACGATCGATGGCGCGACCGAGGCTTTTTGTTTCGATTGGGGATCTCCAATGACCCGATTCATCAACGAGTGAACCACGTCATCAGCGGTCACGGTCGTGCCGTCGTTGAACTTGTAATTCTTGCTCAGGAAAAAAATCCAGGTGGTCGGATTTTCGACTTTCCAACGCTCTGCCAGACGCCCTTCGAAGTCACCTTTGGCGTAGCTGTACGTGCAGAACGGGCCGGTGACTTCGCTGTAGATGCCGTATTGCAGAGAGACGCTGTCGCCGTACGGATTATGGGTCTCGATGGTTTCAGTGACGCCGATGGAAACCCGGCTCTGTGCCTGCACCGTGAGGGTGCCGCCCAAGATGCAAGTCACCGCCGTCAGAGTAGTCAAAAAGCGGCGTGTGGTGATCATGATCAACCTCCAAATTGACATGTTCAGACGATCGATGCGAAATCATTTACAGCAGCGGCGTGGCTTGTCAAGGCGGAAACCTCTGCGCCACAAGTCGGCTATTCGCCGTTGACAGAAGTAAACCTGCGGTACTAATGCTTGGGTGAGACTACGGCTTGCGATTGAGCGCCGATTCAAGGATCTGTCAGATGCTCATTCTGACGCTGGGCCGAAGGGTCTCGCTTCCGAAGCGACGGCAAAATGCCTCGCTTCGCGCAGCGTGACAATGAAGCGTTTCTCGAGCCCGGCTCCGGTCAAAGCAAAGGAGGACATGGTGGCGAAACAAGGTTACAAAATTCTCGACAGCGACATGCACGTTTTCGAGCCCCACGATCTCTATACTCGCTTTATGAATCCCAAATGGGGCGATCGTATTCCGCGCGGCCAGCCGCGGACAACCCATGGACAGATCAAGTTTACTTTTGCCGATGGGCGGCCAATACGCTCTTCCGGTATACAGGCGTTGGCTGCTACCTCGCCAAAAAAGAATTCCCCGGAAAGTTCCCCCGGCGAAGCCGAGGTGGCGCATCGTTATGCCAAGCCTCTGGCACGCCGCTACGATGCGATCTCGCAATTGGAGGCGATGGACGAAGAGGGCTTGGATGTGGCGGTCCTGTTTCGAACTTTCCCGCTGCACTGCGACGATACACTCGAAGCCGAATACGCCAACGATTTATGCAAGGCGTGGAATAACTGGATGGCGGAGTTTTGCAAAGCGGACGCCAGACGACTACGCCCCTCTGCGCTAATCACGCTGCACGACGTTGATATGGCGGTCGATGAAACCCGCCGCGCGATTACGGACCTTGGCGCGATTGGTTTGTGCCTCGTCCCAGAGCCGGCCAATGGACGGCACATCCATGACCGTTATTATGATCCGCTCTGGCGGGAAGCGGAAAAATTGCGAGTCCCGATCTGTTTTCATCCAGCGGCCAGCCCGAACCAAGATCAGGCCGTGCGCCGCTTCAAAGGACAGTCCAATGAAGCGGTTCTGATCAATGCGTTTCGCAATCCCGTGGAATTGATGTTTGCGATCGGCAGCTTTTGCGCCGGCGGCGTGCTCGAGCGCTTTCCCAACCTCCGCGTGGCCTTTCTCGAGGGGAACTGCGGCTGGCTACCCTGGGCGTTGTATCGCTTGGACGAGCGCTGGGAGATGCGTAAGGGCTACTGCAATGAACCCATGAGCCTGCGGCCGAGCGATTACTTTTTACGTCAATGTTTCATTTCCGTGGACGTGGAAGAGGATCTTGTGAACGATGTCTTAAAAAGAATTGGCGATGATAACGTGGTGATCTCGACCGACTATCCTCACGCCGATTCGCATTGGCCGAACGCCGTGAATCATTTCATGGCCATGGAAATGCCGAGCGCGTCGCGAAAAAAGATTCTGTGGGACAACTGTGCGCGTCTGTATGGAATTCATTAAGAGACTGAGCACGAAGAGCAGGAAGTTCACGAAGCAAAACATTCTTGCGTTTCGTGGTAAACGGGGATGCCAATAAGGAGCAACCACTTCATGGCAAATAATTTGCCCTGTGGGATTGAGCTGCCGCAGGTTTTTTTTGATGGCCCTGTCGATATGGAACACGTGCGGGATTTTGCGGTTCGAGCCGAGGATCTCGGCTACGATAGTTTGTGGCTCCAGGAACGCATCATCGGCGATGTGAAAATGCTCGAACCCGTGACACTGCTGAGTTATGTGGCGGCGATTACATCCCGATTAAAATTGGGCACGTCGGTGATTCTTCTGCCCTTGCGCAACCCCGTTCAGTTGGCCAAAGCGTACGCGACGCTCGATGTGATGAGCAACGGCCGTGCGGTCATGGGTGTCGGACTCGGCGGCGGCCATTTGGGCTCGCACGAAAATGTTTTCGGTTACACACGGGAAGGACGGGTGACGCGATTTACCGAGGCGGTCGAGATTATGAAACTGCTTTGGACAGAGCCGAAGGCCAGTTTTCACGGGCGGTTCTGGAATTTGGACAACGTTTCGATGGAACCGAAACCGATTCAGAAGCCTCGCCTGCCGATCATCTTCGGCGGTCATCACGAGAATGCGCTACGCCGTGCGGTCAAACATGCCGACGGCTGGATGGGCGCCGGTTCTTCCTCCTCCGGATCCTTCATTCGCGAGTCCGGCCGGATCCGGCAATTGCTGGCAGAATCCAGCCGGGATCCGCAGAGTTTTCATTTTTCGAAACGGGTCTATCTCGCCGTAGATAATGACGAGGCACGCGCCGAGCGGCGCATTAAAGATTGGTTCGGGAAGCGTTACAAAAACGCCGATCTTGGTCCCAAAGTCTCGATCTGGGGGAGCGTGGCTAAATGTACTGAAAAAATCCAAGAGATCGTGAAAGCCGGCGCGCAACAGATCGTCTTCAATCCCATGTTCGATGAAATGGAACATCTCGAGATATGCGCGAAAGAGATTATGCCGCAGCTTTAGATCGATTAGATGATTTGCTCGCTGATTGAATCCACACCAACCGGAGCGATCAGACACAAATGGAAATGCGGAGAGTGATATGAAAATTGACGGCGGGTGCCACTGTGGCAATATCAGTTACACGGCGGAAGTCGACCCTGACAAGGTTGGCATCTGTCACTGTACCGATTGCCAAACTCTATCGGGAACGGCGTTTCGTGTGAGCGTGCCGGCGACCAAGGAAAATTTTCATTTGACGGGAAATCTCAAGATCTACGTAAAGACGGCGGAGAGCGGCGCCAAGCGTGCGCAGGGATTCTGCCCCGAGTGCGGCACCCCGATCTATGCAACAGCGGCGGAAAACCCGCAAATATTCAACATCCGCGTCGGTACGGCGCGGCAACGGGGCGAGCTGCGGCCAAAATCACAAGGATGGTATCAATCGGCGCGCGATTGGGTCAACGACTTAGCGTCGATGAAACAGTACACGAAGCAGCGCAGCGC